>NZ_JAFMOZ010000106.1:0-45927 GCF_019049615.1 Rahnella sp. BCC 1045
ATTTACAGCGGGTGGGCTTTTAATTATTGATGATGATTAAAAAAATTACGGTTTCGGCAAACCGGCGATCAGTGCGTTGATCAGATCAGAGTTCGTCACCTGCTGCGGATGAACCTGGATCTCCGAACTGTATAACGGTGGCAATTTCTGGCAATAGGCATCCAGATCGGCCTGTGCAATCGTCGGCACACCATACTGGAATGAATTCATATTATCCGGCGGCAAGGCCCCTTCCATGGTGGAACCGTAGGCACCGAGTTCAATCAGGCTGTGCGAAGACTCATCCGGACCATGCGCAAATACAAATGTGCCGTATTTAGGGTGAGCGAGATAAGGCAACACTTCATCGTCACTCAGGCTGCTTCGCAGGTTATAACGCAGCTGCGCATAATTACGGGTGACCAGTAAAAACGCCGTCTGAATCAGCGAGGCTTTTTCGTTACCCGACAAACACATCAGCAGGTTGCCGTAATAATCGAGAAACGCCACGGCATTTCCTGTGCCGCCCTGTGCAATATCCTGATTTGCCGCTGCAATCAGATAAGGTGCCAGCCCTTCATCCGGCTGACCGCGGGATGGCGCGGTGTAGCTGAGCGCATCCGGGTAAAGGGCTTTTAATGCCACCACAACCGGATCACCGGCAGGCAAATCTTTGATATCTTTCAGCTGATCCGGCGTTAAATCCGTGTTGATGCTGGCTTTAACCTGTGTCAGCGTGGCGTCAAAAGCCGTTTCGCACAGTGCTACCGTCTGAACATCCATAACGGCGTCGGCGAAGAAAGCCGGCACCGGCGCTGAACTGGCGTCGCGGGTGAAACAGTTATTCCCGTTAACTGCCGGATAGCTGAAAGTATTTTTTGCCACCTGAGCCAGCTCAGGCGAAAGCGTCGGGAAATCCGCCTGCGTATCCCAGTTAATACCTGAATAAGTATCGAAAGCGGCAGAAATAACGTTAAACCCGCCGGTAATAATCGAACCGGTACACATGCAGCACGGATCCAGCGACGTCACGATGGTAATATCAGACGGTGGCGGCATTTCCTCGCCTGCTTCAATTTGCGCGTAATACCAGTCAATTAACTGACGTTCACCATGAGCCGTCGGATCACTGGTCATATTATTTTTAACCACGTTATTATTAATCGCATTCAGCACATTACCGCTGGCATCGAGCATGACACCGCCGACGCTGAATGTATTCTGGCAATAGGCCACCAGCGCCTGTTCTGCCGCAGCAGTGGCCGCCGCTTCGACGGTCACATACGTTTCGCCCGCTTTAACCGCTGTGGCTTTTAATGAATCACAGTTGCAATTACACATATTAATTCCTTCCGTTAGATTAAGTGTATTGATTAAGATTCAGTAATTCGCGAAACGTGATTTTATAAACACGCCGGAATTAAAGAGACTGCATCGTGACAAATTCATCTGTATTAAAGAAACGGAAGGTGTTGTGCCAGCGATGGCACCGGGTTTATTTTATAAATCTGAATATATTCAGAGAGGAATTAATTTTGTTATAATTTTGATGAATATACATTTCACAATACCGCCCTGAATTATATATTTCAGGGCGGATATTTAATTAGCGATTCAGGTAATTAAATAAAACCGGACTTAAACCTGCCCGATAAAATCAAACTTGCCGATATTCACGCCCAGATGGCGCAGAATGTTGTAGGCGGTGGTGACGTGGAAGTAGAAGTTCGGTACCGCAAATGTGGTGACGTAGCTGTGCGCGGTGAATTTCAGTTCATGATTTTTACCTTTCACCACGATCTCACGGGATTCATCGCCTTCCAGTTTCGCGACATCCACGCTTTCGATAAAACGCAGGGTTTTGGCAATACGTTCCTGCAACTGGGCAAACGTCACTTCATTGTCTTCCATCGCCGGTGCTGCCACACCGGACAGACGGGCGATCGCGCCTTTTGACATATCGCTGGTGATTTGCACCTGACGCGCCAGCGGATACATATCATCGGCAAGACGGGTATTCAGCACTTCTTCTTCCGATTTTCCGTTTTCCTTTGCCCATGCCGCGCCCTTCTCCAGCAATGCTGAAAGATTCTTTAAACCACGAACAAACTGTGCCGCCGTACTGCCATACAGAGATGCTGACATGATGCTTCCTTAATGAATGGGGTTAGAACAACCGGCGATACATTAGCGCGTTATGGTCTAAACAGCGTGGCGTTTTGTAGTAGTCCGTGGCGGCTTAAATTCGCATTTGCGACTTACCGCGCCCTTTTTGTCAAAGCATGTAAACGCAGGCCGGGGTGGATCGCTTCTTGCATTCAATACTCCCGCAAAAAACATCTGACAGAGGATACCTGATGACCATCACCTTTATTGCACACTCCACGCCCGAACCTGCGTTGTACGGCGCGATGGCAGCGATACTTGCTGAATTACGCGCTTTGCCGCTGTGTCACTTTCCCGTCAGTCATGATGCACAACGTTATCCGAATGCCCGTCAGCACGTCACGGCGCAGGGACACGCACTGACCAGCGGGCTGGTCTGGCTGGAGCGCCTGACCGGGCGCGGTGCGGGTGAAGAGTCTGGTCTGGAATCACTGATTTATCGGGCACTTAAGGAGGATGTCGTGGTGCCGCTGCGCGAACCGTTATCCCCGGCGGTGGCTGCCGAAATCGCCGGACACGGCATCGGCGTTGAGTCATTAAACGTGGTCCGCAATCAGGATAAATTTCAACTCGAAGACTGCGATACCGGTAAAATTCGCAGTAACGGCTGGGGACGCGATGCGTTTGGCCGCTGGGCGCTCGGCTCGGTTTCACAGCCGGTAATGCGCGCCGGAAAGACCCTGCGCGTGGCGATAGTTGGCGATTTTTGTGAGCAGCGCGACAGCTATCCGGCGATGCTCGCTGCACTGGGAGACGCCGCCGATGCACTGGCAATGAACATTGACGTAGTGTATGTGACAGCGGGGTTAATGGGCAGCCAGCTCGACTGCACGCTTTTCGACGTCGATGGCATTATTTTACCGGGGGCAACATTAACGCCGGGCGATCACCAGGCCAGCCCGCTGGCGACCGCCCGCTGGGCACTGGATAACGCAACGCCGGTGCTGGGCATCAATCAGGGTATGCATCAGATGGTGACGGCGCTGGGTCAGAAAATACTCGGGCAGGACAGCGTGGTGATGCACGGCCCGTCCATGCTGGGCAGTTTGCAAACCGGGCTGCCGCTCGCCGAGCACGCGCAGCCGCGTCTGGGAAATCATCCGGTCGTCACCCGCAGCGGCAGTCTGCTGGCGAATAAAATGGGTGAGGAATTTACGCTGCGTTACAACCAGCGCCGCTATCTGAATCCGCAGTTACTGGCGGAACTGGAAAGTTCGGGATTACTGATTTCAGGTTATGACGAAAGCGGGCTACAGGCGCAGGCGGTGGAACTCAATAATCATCCGTTCTTTATGGGTGTTCAGGGACAACCGGAACTGATGTCGCGCCGCGAGCGCCCGAATCCGTTGCTGATGGCGTTCCTGCAACAGGTGCGCCAGGGCAATCGTGACCGGGATGTCAGCCACGCGGCGCTGACCCAAAGCGTGCGGTTAAAGCATCCGCACCTGCTGATGGGCTGAATAACACTAAGATCTAACTGCCGCGATACGTTGAATAAGAATACGGACTGATCAGCAGCGGCAGATGGTAATGATCCTGCTCACCGTCGATCATCACATCAACGATCGCCGTGTGGTAAAGCGTCTCGCGACCGGTTGCTTTGAAATAGGCGCCTATGTCGGCACACAAACGGTAATGCCCGGACGCCACCGGTTCCGGCGTTAATTTCGCGGCGCGCCCGTCGGCGTCGGTTTGGGTTTCGCTGATACGCGTGATTTTCTGCCCGTCGAGGCTTTCCAGCCAGACGCGCACGTCAGCCGCGGGCTGGCCCAGAGACGTATCAAGAATATGTGTGGTAATGCGTGTCATGGCTGGAATATCTCCTTTAAACGCAGCAGGGTAATTTCTTTGAGTTGTTGCGCCGTTTCGTGATCTTCTGCATCCGGCGAATTCTTCAGACGTCTTTGCAAGTTATCAAGAATTTCTTCTGAACTGCGCCCTCTGGCACGGATCAGAAATACCCGCCCGAAGCGCTGTTCGTAACGCTGATTGCCGTCATACAGCGCATCAATAACAGACTGCTGGCTGATATCGAGCGTCGCCTGTTCGCCACGGGAAAGCTGCGCTTCTTTACCGTTGCCGTTCGCCCGTTCGCCGATACGCGGATGCGCTGACAGTGCCTGAGCAATATCTTCAGGCCGCCAGTTTTCGCAGGCGGATCCGGCAGCTTGCAGCACGTCTTCAACAGATGAATAAGGCCGCCCGTCGCTGACCGTTTTCGCCCAGGCAGGAATATTCACCAGCGGGCGTAACAGCGCCACGGCTTCAAATTCAGACAGCGCATTAAATTCCTCAGGCGTCACAGATGGCCTCCGTCGAAACTCAGCACCGTATTGATATACGCCTGCACCGCATACGCCACATCGCCGGTAGTAACAGATTCATCAGGATGATGGCTGATGCCGTCCTTGCAGCGCACAAACAACATGCCGACCGGCCAGCATCCGGCGATAGCAATCGCGTCATGCCCGGCGCCGCTTGGCAGCGACATCACCTGCCCCTGTAAATGCAAAACGCTCTGGCTCAGGCGGTGCTGCAAACTTTCGTCGCACTCTGTCGCGCTGATGCCGTAAAACTGTTCGGCGGCAAACGTCAGCCCGCGCCGTGTGGCGATATCCCGGCCTTTCGTCAGCAGCGTTTCCAGCAGCGCAGAGAGATCATCATCGCGCGGACCGCGCACATCCAAAGACAGTTTCACCTGCCCCGGAATGACGTTCACCGCGCCCGGCAGGCATTCCAGTGTGCCTACTGTCGCCACCAGATTGCGGCCTGTGGCCGTGGTGATGTTTTCAATCGCCAGCGTCCATTCCGCGGCGGCGGTCAGGGCGTCCTGACGTTGCCCCATCGGCACAGTTCCGGCATGACCGGCGTGACCGGTAAATTCGCAATTAAGACGTCGCGCACCGTTAATCGCCGTCACCACACCCAGCGGTACATTTGCCGATTGCAGGCACGGCCCCTGCTCAATGTGCAATTCCAGATACGCGCAGAAATCGCTGACCGCACGCTGTGACGCGCCGATTTTCAGCGGGTCCAGCCCGGCATTCTGCATGGCCTGCGCCACCGAAATACCCTGCGCGTCCTCACGTTCCAGCCAGTCAGCGGGCCATGTGCCGGTCAGCCCGCGACTGCCCAGCAGCGTGATGCCAAAGCGCGTGCCTTCTTCGTCGCAGAAGCCGACAACTTCCACCGCCATCGGCAAACGGATGGCGTTCTGATGCAAATGTGCCACAACTTCCAGCGCCGTCAGCACGCCGAGCGGACCGTCATATTTTCCCGCGTTACGCACGCTGTCGAGATGCGAACCGAGCAGGATGGCGGGCTCCGACGGATCACGCCCTTCATAACGTCCGCAAATATTACCCACGCTGTCCTGCCAGACGCGCATACCGGCCGCTTCCATCCACTCGCCCACCAGACGGTTGGCCTGTAAATGTTCGGCGGAAAGATAGACGCGGGTCAGCTGTCCCGGTGTTTCGCTGATGGCGGCGAGTGCGTCGCAGCGCGCCATCACCCGCTCAGCAGCCAGTTTGGCGCTTTCGGAAACCGCAGCCAGCGTAAAGGCTTCTGCCATTACTGACCTCCTGCGTAATGATCCCAGGCAGCCTGCGCCCCTGCGCCGTATTTCGACGCAAATCCCAGACGATGAAGCACCGCTTCCAGCGCCACCAGCGTTTGCAACACACAGTCTTTACGCGCGTTATAACCCATGGTGCCGATACGCCAGATTTTCCCGGCCAGCGGACCAAATGACGTGCCGATTTCAATGCTGAAATCGTTAAGCATCATCTGGCGCACCTGTTCGCCGTGGATGCCCTGCGGAATAACCACGCCGAGCACGTTGTTCATGCGGTTGTTAAGGTCACCGAACACTTCCAGCCCCATCCCCTGAATCCCCGCCAGCAGCGCGCCGCCGTGCAGTTTGTGGCGGGCGATGCCGTTATCAAGCCCTTCTTCCAGAATGATGCGCGCGCACTCGCGGGCGGCAAACAGCATGCTGGTGGCTTCGGTATGGTGATTCAGACGCTCCGGGCCCCAGTAATCCATGATCATGCCCAGATCGAAATAGTTGGAGTAGATCATCTCTTCATCGCCGTCGGCGTGATCGGCGGTGCGGATCCCTTCTTCGACACATTTACGGCGGCGGATTTGTTCTTCAAAGCGCGGACTGATGGTGACCGGCGAGCTGCCGGACGGGCCGCCGAGGCATTTCTGCAAACCGGCAGACACCGCGTCTAACCCCCACGCGTCGGTTTCCAGCGGGTTACCGCCAAACGACGCCGTCGCATCGGAGTAGAACAGTACGCCGTGACGGCGGCAGATTTCACCCAGTTGTTCCAGCGGCTGGAGCATGGTGGTGGACGTGTCGCCCTGCACGGTCAGCAGCCAGCGCGGTTTTACTGATTTAATCGCATCTTCGATTTGCTGCGGGTCAAACACTTCACCCCACGGCGCTTCAATCGTATGCACTTCGGCGCGGCACCGGCGGGCGATTTCACACAGCAGATGTCCGAAACGGCCAAACACCGGCACCAGCACTTTGTCGCCCGGACGAATACCGGAAAGCAGCACGGCTTCGATACCGGCGCGTGAAGTGCCGTCGATCAGTAAGGTCCACGGGTTTTCGGTTTTATACAGCGCGCGGTACAGCGCCATCACTTCGTTCATGTAGCCGGTCATCACCGGGTCATATTGCCCGACCAGCTGGCTCGCCATCGCCCGCAGCACGCGCGGATCGGCGTTGATTGGCCCCGGCCCCATCAGCAGACGGGTTGGCGGGTTGATTTGTCCGGGAGAGATGAAATCTGACATAGTTAATCCTTTACAATGTTAGCTTGCAGCAGCCTCATTCAGGCCGCGTACGGATGCGATAAACTGTCTTAACTCGGGAGTTTGCGGATTAGCAAACAGCGCGCGGCTTTCGCCCTGTTCCCACACGGTGCCCTGATGCATAAACACCACGCGGTCGCCCACTTCACGGGCAAAATTCATTTCATGCGTCACCAGCACCAGCGTCATGCCTTCTTTCGCCAGTTGCTCGAGCACTTTCAATACTTCGCCGACTAATTCCGGATCCAGTGCCGAGGTAATTTCATCACACAGCAGCACTTTCGGGTTCATCGCCAGCGCGCGTGCAATGGCCACACGTTGCTGCTGGCCGCCGGAAAGATTCGACGGGTAATAATCCATGCGATCTGCCAGTCCGACTTTCGCCAGCATCTGCGCGGCCAGTTCCCGGCATTCGGCGGCGGACTTTTTCAGCACGCGGCGCGGCGCCAGCATGACGTTTTCCAGCGCAGTCATATGCGGGAACAGATTAAAGCTCTGGAACACCATGCCGACGGAACGGCTGATATCGCGCGCCTGAGAATCGCGGTCGGTGATGGTCATTCCGCCCAGTTTGATACTGCCTTCCTGATAGCCTTCCAGCCCGTTCATGCAGCGCAACAGCGTGCTTTTCCCTGAACCGCTGCGGCCGATAATCGAAATCACTTCGCCGCTGTCGATATCCAGATCCACGCCTTTCAGCACGTGGTTCTGACCGTAAAACTTCTGAACCTGATTGATGGTGATCAGTGGCATTACTGTTTCTCTCCACGCAATGATTTTTCTAAATGCTGGCTGTAACGCGACAGCGGATAGCACATCAGGAAGTAGCCCAGCGCCACTAATCCGAACACTTTGAACGGCTCATACGTCACGTTGTTGAGCATGGTTCCGGCTTTGGTCAGCTCGACAAAACCGATAATTGAGGCCAGCGCGGTGCCTTTCACCACCTGCACGGAAAACCCGACGGTTGGCGCGATGGCAATCCGCAGCGCCTGCGGGGTGATAACACGCCATAACGTTTGGCCGAAATTCAGACCCAGACAGCGCGACGCTTCCCACTGGCCCTTCGGTAACGCGGCAATACTGCCACTCCAGATATCCACCAGATAGGCGCTGGTGTAGAGCGTGAGCGCCAGCGCGGCAGCCGTCCACGGACTGACGTTGATACCAAACAGGCCAAGCCCGAAAAACGCCAGGAACAGCTGCATCAGCAGCGGGGTACCCTGAAATAATTCGGAATAAAGACGCACAAAACGCGTCGGCCAGCGGCGTTTAGTCAGGCGCAGCAACAGCAGCGGCAAGGTCACCAGCGTACCGCCAATAAATGCGGTCAGCGACAGCAGCAAGGTCCAGCGGGCCGCCAGCAGGAGATTGCGCACAATGTCCCAGTCGGTGAAAGTCATCATCAGTTTTCACTCCCAAAGACCCGGCGTCCGGCCAGCAGCAACAGCTGACGCATCGCAACCGATAACAACAAATAAAATAACGTGGTGACCAGATACACTTCAAAACTGAGGAAAGTGCGCGACTGAATTAAGTTCGCCGCAAACGTCAATTCTTCATAGGACACCTGCGATACCACGGAAGATCCGAGCATCACGATAATGCACTGGCTGACCAGCGACGGATAAATACGTTTCAGCGACGGTGGCAGCACGATGCGCAGGAATGTCTGGCTGCGGGTTAATCCCAGCACGCGTCCGGCTTCCCACTGGCCTTTCGGCGTCACCTGAATACCGGCGCGGATAATTTCGGTGCTGTAAGCCCCGAGGTTAATCAGCATCGCCAGCAACGCCGCTTCACCGGCGGTCATCTTCAGGCCGATGGCAGGCAGGCCAAAGACGATGAAAAATAACTGCACAACAAACGGCGTATTACGGATGGCTTCGACATACATGCCCCAGACGGTCCGCAGAATTTTATGGTTGCCGCAGCGGATGGCTGCGCCGCAAATTCCTATTGCGACACCGCCAACCGTCGCCAGTACCGTCAGCTCAATGGTGGTCCATAATCCGGCCAGCAGTTCCGGCATGTAAGGCCACAGCGCGCTAAAGTTAAGCTGATAGGTCATGAAAGATCTCCGTCAAAGCCCTGATCACGCGCCGATGGAAGCCGGCAGCGGTGCCTTCATCCATTTTTCAGACAGCGTGTTCAGCGTCTTATCTTTAATGCCTTCGGCGATCAGTTCATTCACTTTGTCTTTCAGCGCCGGTTCATCTTTACGCAGACCGACGTAACACGGCGAGTCTTTCAGCATCACTTTCGAAACCGGGGCTTTGGCCGGGTTCATGCGGGCTACGGCCGCCACCACCAGATTACCGGTGGCGATGTATTCCACCTGACCTGAAAGGTAGGCCGACAGCGTAGTGTTGTTGTCTTCGTAACGCTGTATTTTGGCGTCTTTTGGTGCCACATCGGTCAGCGCCAGATCTTCCACCGCCCCGCGGGTCACGCCGATGGTTTTACCGGACAGTTCTTTCAGATCCGCCAGTTTGTCCCCCTGCGCGCCAAACACGCCGAGGAAAAACGGTGCGTAAGCGTTGCTGAAGTCGATCACTTTTTCGCGCTCAGCATTTTTGCCGAGGCTGGAAATGACCAGATCGACTTTATCCGTTTGCAGATAAGGCACGCGGTTGGCGCTGGTGACCGGAACAAGTTGCAACTTAAGTTTCATCTTATCGGCCAGATACTGCGCCATGTCGATGTCATAACCTTCCGGCTGCAAATCCTTGCTCACCGAACCAAACGGCGGGAAATCCTGCGGTACGGCCACGCGCAGCACGCCGCGCTTCTGAATATCCTGCAACTGATCGGCCATCACGCCGGATGCCTGAAGCACCAGCATTGCCGCACCTGCCCAAGCCAACAGCCGTTTATTCATGTTCATAGATTATCTCCGGTGAAAAGTTTTTGGAACGATAGATTCTTATATTTAAAACTTTGCAACGAATGTGCCAAAAGCAACGCCGCAGAAAAAATGTGCGCAAAGTCACGGTATGACAAGGGATTATAAAAATGCTGGCGGGATCAGAAGTGGTTTTTTTGCCCTGAATCAGGGCAAAAAATGGGAGTCTATGAAAACACATACGCACTAAAATTGTGCGAAAGCACCAGAAAAGCGCTCAGTTTGTTCTGTAAACGGGAATCAGCGCTGCTCCAGCTCATCCAGCGCGTTATACATATCGCTTATCTGATGAATACGCTGACGGCCTGACGCGAGCATATCGTGCAACAACGCATTGCTGAGTAAATTCGCCAGACTCATGGCAGAAGAGTAGCTGTCAAACGCCGAAACGCTGTCGAGCGGCGCGGCCAGATGCCAGGTGGCGAGCGGGGTCAGCGTCTGCGCCTGAGGCTCGCAAATCAGCAGCACCGGTACGCCAGCTGACTGTAACTGCGTCAGTATTTCCTTCGCCATGCGCGGCCTGCGGCGGAAGGCCACGAAAATCACCACGTCCTGCGCGGTGAGATCCACCAGTTCTTCCGCCAGCGTCTGCCCCGGTTGCGGCATCATCATTACACCTGCCCGCACCTGAATCAGTTGCTGGCGCAGATGCAATGCCACCGGATAACTGTTGCGAAAGCCCAGCAGGCGCACCTGTCGCGCCTGACTCAGCGCTGAAATCAGCGCACCAAACTGAGCGCTATCAATCTGGTTAATCCACTGCGTAAGATTCGCCATTTCCTGCTTATAGTGCCGTGATAACAAGGTGTTACCTTGCACCGCGTCACGGCTGTCAGTCAGCGGCATTCCGCTCTGGCGCAGGGTGCGCATTTCATCGCGCATATCACGATAGCTCGGGTAACCGAGACGTTTGAACAGGCGGCTGACCGTGGCTTTCGACACGCCGCTGAGCCGCGCCAGCTCTGCGCTGTTGTAACTCATCAGGTCGTCGATGCTGGCAAAAATAAAGTCGGCCACCCGCTGTTCCTGCGGTGTCAGTTCTGCGTAATGGTCACGCAGACGCTCATCAATCTGTTTCATCTCTGGCCCTTTTGTAACCAATGTTTCATCGGAACATACCATGCACTATGCTTGCCAGTGCAATAGAAATTAGCGTGAAAAACGCAAGACTCTGCCGATGTGGAACACCTCTTGCTTAATTCTATCCCTACGCGCCCACAACCCTGCAAGCGCGGGCAGCATAAAAAAAGCGTCTCAAAAAAGGACATCGCATGATTAACAGTAACAGCGCGCCGCTGGGCATGGCGGTCACACCTCATCATCTGGCAAGCCAGAGTGCGCTTGCGGTACTGAGGGAAGGCGGTAATGCCATCGAGGCGATGGTGGCCGCAGCCGCAACAATTGCGGTGGTCTATCCGCACATGAACGGACTGGGCGGCGACGGTTTCTGGCTGATTGTGCCGCCGCAGGGCAATCCGGTGGCGATAGACGCCAGCGGTGCCGCCGGCTCGCTGGCCTCTCTCGATTTCTACACCGGGGAATCGCATATTCCGCACCGTGGGCCGAAAGCGGCACTGACGGTCGCAGGCACGGTCGGCGGCTGGCAGGAAGCGCTGAATGTGTCGGCTGAATTTGGTGGCGATCAAAAACCCCTTTCACGCCTGCTGCGCGATGCCATCCGTTACGCCGCTGATGGCATTCCGGTAACGGCTTCTCAGGAAGCTGCCACCCGTGCCAAGCAACATGAGCTGAAAGACTTCCCCGCGTTTGCCGACGTTTTTATGCCGAACGGCGAAGTGCCGCGCGCCGGTAACCGCTTCACCCAGCCGCAGCTGGCACAGACGTTATCCATGCTGTGCGAAGACGGGCTGAACAGTTTCTATCGCGGTGAACTGGCCGACAATATGGCCGCCGACATGGAAAGGCTCGGCATGCCGGTCACCCGTGCCGATCTGGCCGCTTACAAGCCCCGGCGCTGCGTGCCGCTGCGTCTCAAACACAGCAAAGGCGAAATATACAACCTGACACCGCCGACGCAGGGGTTAGTTTCACTCGCGATCCTCGGTCTGACTGACCGTCTGCCGCTCGAAACCATGGATGAAAGCGCGACGATACACAGCATTGTCGAAGCCACCAAGCTGGCGTTCGGCCTGCGCGACCGCTATATCACCGATCCGCGCATGATGACGCAGGACGCGCAAAGCCTGCTGGATCCGCAGTATCTCGACGCCCTCGCCACCCGCATCAAACCGCACAGCGCCGCCGGCTGGGGCAAAGGTAAAGGTCCGGGCGATACCGTCTGGATGGGCGTGATGGACAGCAGCGGGCTGGCGGTATCGTTTATTCAGAGCATCTATCATGAGTTCGGCAGTGGCGTCGTTCTGCCCCAGAGTGGCGTGCTGTGGCAAAACCGTGGCGCCTCATTCAGCCTCGATGCCAGCCATTTACTGGCACTGGCGCCGGGTAAACAACCGTTTCATACCCTTAACCCTGCCGCCGCACGTTTATACGACGGGCGCACCATGGTTTACGGTTCGATGGGCGGCGACGGTCAGCCGCAAACGCAGGCTGCGGTGTTTATCCGCCATGTGGTGCAGGGACAATCCTTGCAGCAGGCGATCAGCGGGCCGCGCTGGCTGCTGGGTCGTACATGGGGGGAAAGCTCGGACTCCCTGAAACTGGAAGGCCGTTTCGCCTATCCGACGCAGGCCGGACTGAGACAGCGCGGTCACGATGTCGAACTGTTGCCGGATTTCAGTGAAGCCGTCGGCCATGCCGGAGCCATTGTCCGCCACACCAACGGCATGTTTGAAGGCGCTTCCGACCCGCGCAGCAACGGCAGCGCGGCCGGTTTTTAAACTGAGGAACTGATCATGAAAAATACTCCTGCGGCCACAGACTGGGCCGCTTACATCCGCCAGATGGAGTCCGTACTGGCGCTGGAACTCGACGATGTACGCCGTCAGGAACTGCTGGTGCAGTTCAGCCGTATCGCGCAAATGGCGCAACCGCTGATGGATTTACCGCTCGATTCGCGACTGGAAATCGCCGGGGTGTACAGAGCATGAAATCGTTTGATAATTTCACGATTAATCAGCTTCATCAGGCCATTACGCAGGGTGAAATCTCAGCCACAGAAATTGCCAGCGCCACGCTGGACGCCGTTGAACAGGCCAATCCGGTCATCAACGCGTATACGCATATCACCCGCGAACGCATGCTGAGTGAGGCCGCTAAAGTGGATAAAACCCGCGCCAGCGGAACCGCACTGGCACCGCTGGCAGGCATTCCTTATGCGGTGAAAAACCTGCTGGACGTCGCCGGTGAAGTCACGCTGGCGGGCGCGAGCCTCAACAGCAGCAACGCCGCCGCACGTCATGATGCCTGGACCGTTTCACGCCTCGCCGCACAGGGCGCAATACTTTCCGGCATGCTGAACATGGATGCTTACGCCTACGGTTTCACCACCGAAAACAGCCATTATGGTGCCACCCGTAACCCGCGTGATCTGGCACGCGTCGCCGGAGGATCGTCCGGCGGTTCTGCCGCTGCCGTCGCTGCCGGTCTGGTGCATTTCACACTCGGCAGCGACACCAACGGATCCATTCGCGTGCCTGCATCATTGAGCGGTATTCTCGGCCTGAAACCGACCTTCGGACGGATCTCCCGCCGCGGCAGCCAGCAGTTTGTCGCCAGTCTTGATCACATCGGTCCGATGGCGAGGTGCAGCGAGGATCTGTCGCAGGTCTATGACGCGATTCAGGGCACAGACTCTCAAGATCACTTCCAGGCAGATAAACCCGTGACTGCCACTTTTTCTCAGCTCGGACGCGGCCAGCAGGGTTTGCGCACTGCGGTGCTGGGCGGCTATTTTGCTACCTGGTGCGACGACCACGCTAAAGCTGCCGTGCGCCAGATTGCTCAGGCTCTTGAAGCGCAGGAAGAAGTTGAAATGCCGCAGGCCGAACTGGCGCGTTCAGCGGCATTTATCATCAGTGCTTCTGAAGGCGGCAATCAGTATTTGCCAAAACTGCGCAGTATCCCGCAACAGTTTGAACCGTTATCGCGCGAGCGTTTACTGGCCGGCGCGATGATCCCGGCGGCATGGTACGTGCAGGCACAGCGTTTTCGTCAGCATTTTCAGGAACAAATCTTGCCCCTGTTTGATCACTGGGACATTCTGATTGCCCCTGCCACGCCATGCCCGGCAACGCTGATTGGTCAGGACACCATCAGAATTAACGGTCAGGATCTGCCGACACGTGCCAATATGGGTATGCTGACGCAGCCAATTTCGTTCCTCGGTTTACCGGTAGTGACGGTGCCGGTCACGACATCGACCGGCCTGCCAATAGGATTACAACTGATTGCGCCGCCGTGGCGCGAAGACCTGTGTCTGCGTGCAGCACGGGCGCTCGAACTTCAGGGCATAGTGAAAGTCAGCAGTTCTCCGGTGATGCCCGCGTAACAACCTGCATCCCGTTTTCCAGGGTGAAGCAAAAGAGTAAGAGACGAAATCATGAAAACTGAACATATCGACCGCCCGGCGATCCTTGCCGAAATGAATGCGGCCTTTTATCGCTATGAACAGGCGCTGATCACCAACGATACCGCCGTCCTCGACGAACTGTTCTGGCACGACCCGCGCACCGTGCGCTTTGGCGCGGGAGAAAATCTTTACGGCATCGAAGCCATCCGGGCATTTCGCTCAGCGCGATCGGCGCAAGGGTTAGACAGGGAACTGGTCAATACGACCATCACCACATTTGGTGATGACATGGCCGTCGCCAGCACGGAGTTTCGCCGTGAAGGCACGGACAAAATCGGGCGTCAGCAGCAGACATGGGTGAAAATGGCGAGCGGATGGAAGATTGTGGCCGCCCATGTGAGTCTGATGGTTTGACCGAACCATTGGGCGGTTCAGCTTTGGAAATTTTCTCCTCCCCTGCGAAGGGGAAACTGACCGGTGACAATTTCGGTTTCTCAATAATAGCGATCACTTTTCGCGCTGCGCCGAAACCGCCCAAAAGGGGCCAGGACGGGCCCCTCTTGGATCTCCCCCGTCTTTTAACTGCGCGCTCAGCGGGTACGACGGCCATGTTCCGGTAGATCAGTGAGTGGCGCAAAATATTGCCGCTTCGCGGTTCCTTCTCTCGGTCTTCGAGCCTCTGGTCTCGAAGCCGCTCCGTTCAGCAAAATTTTTAATCGCGCCAATTAACTCTTTAAAAACAGAGCGACTTAAACTCCAACTTGAATTTGAATTTGAATTTGAATTTGAATTTGAATTTGAATTTGAATTTAAGATCGTGCGGGCGATTCAGAAATCTTGCTGAATGAGAGGTTGCAGACCTGAGGCTGCAATCCCGAAATGAAGGCACCGCGCAGCGGCAAGATTTCCAGCCTGTCACAGAGGTAACTGAAACATGGCCAGCGAGCGAAGCGCGCAGTGAAAAAGCGCGGGAGTCCAGAGGGCGCGCGCTTACGCGTCCTCTGGGCCAGTTTGGGCGGCGAGCCCAAGGTTTTGAATTTGATTTTAAATTTGAATTTGAATTTGAATTTCGAGATTAAACACCGAAATGTTTAACCCAATGGTCGGCAATGTCCTGCCGCTTACACACCCATACCTTCTCGTGTGACCCGATGTAATCGAGAAACCGCTGTAAAGCGCGAAATCTCCCGGGGCGACCGAGGATCCGGCAATGCATCCCGACCGACATCATTTTGGGTGACGTTTCGCCTTCTTCGTACAACACGTCAAACGTATCTTTGAGATAGGTAAAGAACTGCTCGCCGGTATTGAAACCCTGCGGGGAGGCAAACCGCATGTCGTTGGTTTCCAGCGTGTACGGGATCACCAGATGCTGTTTCGTTTCGCCATTTTCCAGTTTTACCGGCGTCCAGAACGGCAGATCATCGCCGTAGTAATCGCTGTCGTACTGGAATCCGCCTGATTCGGCGACCAGCTGACGGGTGTTCGGGCTGTCGCGGCCGGTGTACCAGCCGGATGGCGCTTTGCCGAACAGGTCGCGAAGTACGGTGATGGCTTTTTGCATGTGCTCCGCCTCTTCGGCTTTGCTCATGTTCTGATAATGGATCCAGCGCCAGCCGTGGCTCACGACGTCGTAATCCGCGGCTTTGATGGCGCTGACGATTTCCGGGTTACGCGCGAGCGCCATCGCGACACCGAAAACGGTCAGCGGCAGGCCGCGCTTCTGGAATTCATTGTGGATCCGCCAGAAACCGGCGCGTGAGCCGTATTCATACAGTGAATCCATCGACATATGACGGTCGGGAAAACTGGCTGCGCCGATAATATCCGAGAGAAATTGTTCCGAACCGGCGTCGCCGTGCAGGACGTTATTTTCCGCGCCCTCCTCATAGTTGAGGACGAACTGCACCGCAATCCGGGCATTACCCGGCCAGTTTGCGTGTGGCGGACGACCGGCATAGCCAATCAGGTCGCGCGGATAATTTTCAGTAAAACCGTTATCGAATTCAGGCATGGTTATCTCTCAGATTCAGTCCGGCAAAGCGGCCAGACAAGGGTTTTTCCAGCGGATAATCCAGATCACCGTGCTTACTGGTGGTCAGGCGAAGTGCGGCCAGCGACTCGACCATTTTGACCGCCGCACTGACGCCGTCGATCACCGGAATATTCAGCTCCAGCGTCAGTTCCTGCGCCAGATCGGCCATACCGCCGCAGCCCAGTACAATCGCCCCGCTGCCATCCGATTTTTTCGCGGCGATGCATTGTTCACGCACTTTCTGCTGAGCCAGCCCGCTGCCGTCTTCGAGCGAAAGCACAGGAAGATCGATCGCATGCAGCGCCGCGCAATGACGCTCGAAACCGTACTGATGCAGTAAATGGCGGGCAATAGTGAGGGTTCTTGGCAAAGTGGTGACGATGGAAAAACGCGTCGCCAGCATCGTGGCCAGATGCATGGCCGCTTCGGCAATGCCGATGACCGGCGCACGCGCCAGCTCACGCGCGGCCAGTAAGCCGGGATCGCCAAAACAGGCAATGATATGGCCGTCCACGCCGGCTTCGCGCCCGGCTTTCACCTGCTGCAAAACACCGAGCGTGGCAATCGCCTCATCAAAATGCCCTTCAATCGACGGCGCGCCTTCCTGCGGACAAACCGCCACAATTTGTGTATCCACGGCGGCAACAGAGCGCGCGGTTTGCGCCATGACTTCTGTCATCGCCAGACTGGTGTTCGGGTTGATCAGTTGTATACAAAGCGGTTTTGTCATCACTCTGGCTCCTTTCCGGCGACCAGAAGATGAGAGGAAAAGATATTCGCGAAATCAGGTACCTGCCCTTTATTTTGCTCAAAACGCAGGCTGGAAACGATGCTGTCGAAGTGATGCGACATGCTTTGCGTCAGCCCGGCAACGTCCCGCTTTTTCATCAGTTCCAGTAAATCATCGTGATCATGACACCGGCAGCCCTGTTGCCACGGCGCGCCCCAGGCGGCAATCGCCAGTGAAGAACGCAGCGTGAGCTGAGAAACCGATTCGGTCAGCACTTTGTTGCCGGAAATCGCCTGAAGCTGGACGTGGAAAGCAGCAGAAAGCCGGATTGCGGCCGGGCCATTACGTTCGTCGTGGGCGCGCTTTTCTTCCTGTACGAGTTTTTTCAGCGCCACCAGATGCGTGGACTGGCAATGCGCGATCACCAGCGGCAGGTTGGCGCATTCAAGAATTTTTCGGGTGGTGAAAACGTCGCGGGATTCCTCTGCGTCCGGCGTGGTGACATGCGCACCACGCTTGGGCAATAGCGTGACCAGTTGCACTGCGGCAAGGCGCTGCAACACGCGCCGGATGCCCGTCCGGCTGACAGAAAAAACTTCAGCCAGCGCTTCTTCCGGCAATTTACTGCCCGGCAAAAGCTGGTGTTCAACAATCGATTTCACCAGCGCGTTGTAAATGTGGTCGTCCTTATCCTCGGTAAAATAGGCCGTATTCAGCCCGCTCCAACTGGTCATTGCCGTTACTCCGTATACCGTTCGATAGATTAATCGTATACATGAAAATTATTTTTTGTATACAAAAATGAAATATGGCCTGATTCGTGCAGTGCTCCTGTGACTGCTTTTCACCTTTGGGCAGCCGGTCACCGGCTTCCGACTTTTACATGTTGTTAATGACAGGAGCACGATTTATGCCAAATCAGGAAATCACCTCCGCCACGGCGTCATCCGAACAAGGCGCCGGGATCATCAAACCTTATTACAGCCCGCGGCTGTGTAATGATGATTTAGCTCCCACTCGTGACCAAAACTGGAGCTGGTACAACATTTTTTCTTTCTGGATGTCCGACGTACACAGTATGGGCGGCTATGTGGTCGCAGCGAGTTTCTTCACGCTCGGGCTGACCAGCTGGCAGGTGCTGCTGTGTTTATTGTGCGGGATTTGTATCGTGCAGATTTGTGCCAACCTGGTGGCGAAGCCGAGCCAGCAGGCTGGCGTGCCATACGCGGTGATTTGCCGTCAGGCATTTGGCGTGTTCGGGGCGAATATTCCGGCAGTGATCCGCGGGCTGATCGCGTTTGCGTGGTATGGCATTCAGACCTATCTGGCGGCCAGCGCGTTAATGCTGGTGCTGCTGAAATTCTTCCCGTCCCTGACGCCGCTGACCGTGCCGCACTGGCTGGGCTTATCTGCGCTGGGATGGATTTGCTTCGGCATTATGTGGGTATTGCAGGCGATGGTGTTCTGGCACGGCATGAGCGCAATTAAGCGCTTTATCGACGTGGCGGGCCCGGCGGTGTACGTCGTGATGCTGATGCTGGCCGGATGGATTTTGTATAAAACCGGGCTGAGCAATATCTCTTTCACACTGTCGACAAAAACGCTGACGGTCGGCCAGCAGGGCTGGGAAATGCTGACCGCCACGGCGCTGGTCGTCTCGTATTTCTCCGGCCCGCTGCTCAACTTCGGTGACTTTTCACGTTACGGCAAAAGCATGAGCGAAATCCGTCGCGGTAACCGCTGGGGCCTGCCGTTTAACTTCCTGCTGTTCTCGATTGTGACCGTGGTGATTGTTTCCGGTACACAATCCCTGTTTGGCCAGATGATTACTGACCCGATTGAAACGGTCAGCCGCGTGGGTAACAGCGTAGCCGTGGCACTCGGGCTACTGACCATGATCATCGCGACGATTGGTATCAATATTGTGGCGAACTTCGTATCACCGGCGTTCGATTTCTCTAACTGTTCGCCGCAGAAAATCAGTTTCCGTACCGGTGGGATGATTGCCGCCGTCGGCTCTGTTTTACTGACACCGTGGAACCTGTTCCAGTCACCGGAGCTGATCCACTACACGCTCGATGTTCTCGGGGCATTCATCGGGCCGCTGTTTGGCATTCTGCTGGCGGATTATTACCTGATCAAACGCGGTCATATGGATGTCGATGCGCTTTTTAACGCCTCCCCTTCCGGCCGTTACTGGTACCGCAACGGGTTCAACCCGAAAGCCATCGGCGCGCTGGTGCCTGCGGTGCTGATTGGTCTGGTCATCAGCTTTACGCCGAGCCTGCATCAGGTGGCGAATTTCAGCTGGTTCATCGGAGCATTTCTGGCGGGCGGTTTTTATCGCTATATCGCCCGTCATGACCGCGCGACAGGTAACGCAATGGGCTATATGAAAACAGAAGTGGAATAAATCGTTGTAACAGGGAAAAAAGCCAGGAAGGCTGAAACGACGAAGCCCTGAGTGATTTCTCACTCAGGGCTTCTGAATAGTGGCGGAACGGACGGGGCTCGAACCCGCGACCCCCTGCGTGACAGGCAGGTATTCTAACCAACTGAACTACCGCTCCGCGTTTTGTTCTGGTTAAGAACGAGGCGGATATTAAGGAATACCCGCCATTACGTCAATGCTTTTCCTGATATTTTCTACCGACTGCACAGTTTTTCCACACACCGGATATTTTCAATACAAATTGCAGAAAATACGCATCACGAACGCCATAAACAGCTGCCGCCCTTTTTCACCACTAAATCTAACCGTTCTTCATGCCACGCCAGCTCCTGCTCTGAAGCCGTAATGACTTTCAACCCGGACACCGGACGCGCCACGCGCTGGATCCCCAACCCGTCTGCCCCGGTATTCTGCTCACCTTCGTGAGTGAATTTGATACTGGTCTGCCCGCCGGTCATCATCAGATAAACTTCTGAAAGAATTTCGGAGTCGAGCAATGCGCCGTGCAGCGTTCGTTTGCTGTTGTCGATCAGGTAGCGATCGCTCAGCGCATCGAGGTTGTTACGCTTGCCGGGAAACAGCTTTCGCGCCA
The DNA here is from genome assembly GCF_019049615.1 of Rahnella sp. BCC 1045. Lineage (NCBI taxonomy): Bacteria > Pseudomonadati > Pseudomonadota > Gammaproteobacteria > Enterobacterales > Yersiniaceae > Rahnella > Rahnella sp. BCC 1045. The sequence continues at coordinate 20,179 of NZ_JAFMOZ010000106.1, forward strand.
TCGCCAGACTGTCGGTGATTTTGCAGAAGGTTTCGGTTTTCGGCAGATTACGGCCAAGCATGCCGAACTCGTAATCCATAAAGCCGATGTCGAACGTTGCGTTATGAATGACTAATTCTGCACCGCGAATGTATTCGATAAAATCGTCGGCGATGTCGGCAAACACCGGTTTGTCGGCCAGGAATTCGTCACTGATCCCATGAACGCCGAAAGCTTCAGGGTCGACCAGACGATCGGGTTTGAGATAAACGTGGAAATTGCGCCCTGTCAGACGGCGGTTAATTACTTCAACAGCACCGATTTCGATAATCCGGTGCCCTTCGTAATGGACGCCGAGTTTGTTCATACCGGTGGTTTCGGTATCGAGAACGACGATCCTGTTAGATGTGTTTTGTAAATCCATGGTTATTTACCCAACCCTGCCGATCATTTTGAAACGAAACCCGGACGATAGAGATATCGTGAATGCGTCACAGAATACCATCAGGTGGAGGCTCAAGTCATTTCGCCGGAGAAGTTGATGAGCCCGCAGCATCGCGCTACGGGCATTTTATCTTACGCGGGGATTTGCTGAGTGATGCAGTGAATGTTGCCACCGCCCAGCAGGATTTCGCGGGCCGGAACGCCGGTCACTTTGAAATCAGGGTACATTTCAGCGAATACCGCTTCGGCTTGTTTATCCGTTTGCGGATCCAGCAGCGGGAAGATAATGTGCCGGTTGCTGATGAGATAGTTGACGTAAGACGCCGCCAGGCGGTTACCTTCGTGGCGTTCAATCGCCGTTCCCGGCAACACGTCAATGGTCTCTTCCGCGCTGGCAAACAGCATCGGCGGCGACGGCATTTTCCAGACTTTCAGGCTGCGCCCCTGCGCATCTTTCGTCGATTCCAGCACTTTCAGAGCGGCAACAGAACGCGCGTACTGCGGGTCGTTCTGATCGTCAGTCCAGTGGAGCGCTACTTCACCCGGACGAACAAAGCAGCACATGTTATCAATGTGACCGTCGGTTTCATCGTTGAACACGCCTTCTTCAAGCCAGATGATTTTCTTAACGCCCAGATATTCCTGCAATTTCGCTTCAATTTCTGACTTCGAAAGATCCGGATTGCGGTTGGGATTAAGCAGGCATTCCGCCGTGGTCAGCAGCGTACCTTCGCCATCGACATGGATTGAACCTCCCTCAAGTACCAGACTTGTGGAAAGGTAAGGTATGTGATGATAGTTCGCCACCTGACGGGCAACGAGCTGGTCACGATCCCAGCTGGAATACAGGCCGCCATTAAGACCGCCCCACGCATTAAACGTCCAGTCGATCGCCAGACGCTCACCTTTTGCATTGGCCACAATGGTCGGGCCGGTGTCGCGCATCCAGGCGTCGTCACTTTCCATTTCCACCAGCGTAATTTGCGAAGGCATCAGGCCACGGGCCTTCTCCATTTCCGCAGCAGGGACAGCCATAATGACCGGCGTGGTGCTGGAAATAGCCGCCGCAACGGCAGAAAAAGCCTGTTGCGCAGGGCGTCCGTTTGAACGCCAGTTGTCCTGACGGTAAGGCCAGATCATCCAGACAGCCTGCTGCGGTGCCCATTCAGCGGGCATCGCAAAACCTTCAGCCTGAGGATTGATATCAATTGAAGACATCAGTTATTTCCTTGTTGAACCGTCGGATGTGGCGATAGCGCCATACATTTCAGGACGACGGTCGCGGAACAGGCCCCATGACGCGCGCTGCGCGGCAATCGCATCCAGATCAAAAGTATGAACCAGCACGGTTTCTTCTGTTTTACCGGCCTGAGCTACCAGTTCGCCGGTCTGATCCGCAATGAATGAAGAACCGTAGAAGGTCATTTCGTAATCAGGAATGAATTTACTCTTTTCCGTACCGATGCGGTTCGACGCAATCACCGGCACCAGGTTTGCCGCTGCGTGGCCTTGCTGAACGCGGGTCCAGTGTGGCTGGCTGTCGATTTCCGGATACGCTGGCTCTGAACCAATCGCCGTCGGATAGAAGATGATTTCCGCGCCCTGCAAGGCCAGGCAACGTGCGGTTTCCGGGAACCATTGATCCCAGCAGATCCCTACGCCGATTTTCGCGTAACGCGTATTCCAGACTTTGAAACCGGTATCGCCGGGAATGAAGAATTGTTTTTCCTGATAGGCAGGGCCGTTCGGAATGTGTGTTTTACGGTAAACATCCAGCACGCTGCCGTCAGCATCAATCATGACCAGCGAGTTGTAATAAGCGTTGTTGCACTTCTCGAAGAAGCTCAGCGGCAGCACCACTTCCAGTTCTTTGGCGAGTGCTGAGAAATGACGGATGAGCGGACTGTTAGTCAGTTCCTGCGCCAGGCCGTAGTGTTCCGGGCTCTGATCGATACAGAAGTACGGTGCGGCAAAAAGTTCCTGAATCAGAATGACTTGCGCGCCCTTGGAATGTGCCTCGCGAACCAGTTTTTCGGCATTAACAATATTCTTTTCCAAATCCCAGCTGCAGCTCATTTGTGTTGCAGAAACCGTTACATTTCTCATCAGACATCCTTAAAGCATTGAAAAATTTGCAGTGAAAAAACCATGAAAGACGGAACTCACTCAGAGTTTTGAACTGCCACTCTGCCTTTTCCTATTATATTGCAAAAGACAGCGCTCTCCAGCCAAAAGAGTCATTAGTGACGGTCAAACCTGTTACAAAGGTACCTCAGTACCCCGCTTTCAGACAGTTGCACCCCAAGATATTACTGTGCCCGGCAGGATGGTTTATGTCAGACTTGGTTTTTATATTTGATGAAAGAGCCTGCCAGAGATGACCAAACAGGTAGAAATTTTCACCGACGGCTCCTGCCTCGGCAACCCCGGCCCCGGCGGTTTCGGTGCAATTTTACGCTATAAGCAACACGAAAAAGAGTTCAGCGCGGGTTTCCGCCTGACCACGAATAACCGCATGGAAATGATGGCGGCCATTGTTGCGCTCGAAGCCCTTTCCACACCGTGCGAAGTCACGTTAAGCACCGACAGTCAGTATGTGCGCCAGGGCATTACCACCTGGATCCATAACTGGAAAAAACGTGGCTGGAAAACTGCGGATAAAAAACCGGTGAAAAACGTCGATTTATGGAAGCGTCTTGATGCCGCAATTCAGACTCACCAGCTGAACTGGATGTGGGTAAAAGGCCATGCAGGTCATCCTGAGAACGAACGCTGCGACGTGCTGGCAAAAGAAGCGGCGGGCAATCCGACGCTGGAAGATGTGGGTTATCAGGCAGAGAGTTAAACAGACGCGCATCGGGCACACTCAATCCCGATGCTCTTCCCGATAGCTTTTTGTCGCCCCGACGGCCTGCTGTATTTTCTGTTTCTGCGCGTGAACTTTTTTCGCCGTAGGCGTCAGCGGGAACGTGCGTTTGCGGGCGATAATTAACGTCATGCAGCCCAGCGCAGGCAGATGCGTGCTCAGCAATTTGCCGCCATTCTTTTTCCACGGCAGCACATGAAAACGCCGGTGAACCATCACTTCGTAATTGAGCAACGACAGCCAGTCGAGCAGCCGCATCTGTGTAAACAGACGGCTGCTGTAGGGCTGACGTTTGCGAAAGAACGGCATCAGTTTCCCGATACCTAACAGACTCAGCGGATTAAAGCTGCTCAGCACCATCCAGCCGTCATCAATCAGCACGCGGTCAACTTCACGCAGTATGCGGTGCGGGTCATCAGCATACGCCAGCGTATGGCTCAGCAGACAGGCATCGACCGATTTCGCGGAGAACGGTAAATAGTAGGGTTCGCCCCTGACATGCAGCCCTTCGCCTTCCGGTGCGAAATTGACCTGATGCGAGATAGGACACGCTTCCGCGTTGATTTCGGCACTTAATGCGCCGATTTTCAGCAGGTGAAAACCATAGAGTTTTCCCCACCAGGGTTGCAGTTGTTGCTCAAGCGCGGCACGGTAATAGTCGCCGCAGGGAATATCTTCCCAGGATGCCGGTGCAACAATGGTCTTACGGGCGCGGGCTGGTCGCATATTTTATTATCTTCTTTCAAGCAGTTGCCAAAGAGAGGTTGCCATGAATCTTATCAGTATTCCTGCCCTGCAGGACAATTACATTTGGATGCTCGATGACCAGAAAGGCCATTGTCTGATTGTGGATCCCGGCGAAGCGGCGCCTGTTTTAGCCGCACTGAAAATGGCGAATTTAACGCCTACAGCCATCCTTCTGACGCATCATCATCACGACCATGTGGGCGGCGTAAATGAAATTTCCGGCCATTTTCCGGGTCTGAAAGTGTACGGACCTCACGAAACTGAGAACAAATTTAGTCAGATTAGTCTTAAAAACGGCGATAAATTGGTAATTGGCGGTCTGGAATGGCAGATCTTTGCTACGCCCGGCCACACGCTTGGTCACATTTCATACTATAGCGCACCTTATCTTTTCTGCGGAGACACGATGTTTTCCGCCGGTTGTGGCCGTCTGTTCGAAGGAACGCCGGAGCAAATGTACCAGTCGTTTCAACGGTTAGCGGCGCTCCCTGACGAAACATTAGTCTGTGCGGCGCACGAGTACACTCTCTCAAATCTTAAGTTTGCACGCTCTATTTTACCTGAGGATCATGATATTCATTCTCATGAGCACAAAGTGCAACAAATGCGGGAAAAGGGACAATCTTCCCTGCCTTCAACCCTGGGTCTTGAGCGTAAAATTAACGTCTTTTTACGCTGCGATGATGTTGATTTACAAAACAAATTAAACCTTAACGATCCCTTAAAGACAGGCTCACAGGTTTTCGCCCATTTAAGGGCACTCAAGGACAGCTTTTAGACCCAAAGGTTGTGTTTTTTTTCGAAGCAAAGTATTATCGCTCGTCTTTTAAGCAACTATGACACACACATGAAGGCAAACGCGATCCTAATAATCGCCTCCATGTTGCTCACAGGTTGCCAGGCGTCCAGGCAGGGCGTGAAGGTACCCGAGCAACATGCACAGAGTTTGTCTTCGGCAAGTCAAAGTGAAGCAGGACAGTACACAGATGATGGCCGAGCGGCCTCTGGGGGATGGTTGGATGGAAACGACGCCGTCTCCCAACAAAATCTGTGGAACTTCATAGGCGACGAGCTGAAGATGAAGGTTCCGGATAACCCCCGGATCCGCGAACAAAGAGTTAAATATTTAAAAAATAAGAGCTATCTCCACGATGTAACATTACGGGCAGAGCCGTACATGTACTGGATCACCGAGCAGATTAAGAAACGTAATATGCCGATGGAACTGGTACTGCTACCCATAGTGGAGAGCGCTTTTGACCCAAAAGCAACCTCATCAGCTAACGCTGCCGGGTTGTGGCAGATCGTGCCACAGACGGGTCGCAACTATGGTTTGAAACAAAACCAGTGGTATGACGGACGCCGTGATGTTGTGGCGTCGACGACCGCTGCGCTTGATATGATGCAACGCCTGAACAAAATGTTTGGTGGTGACTGGTTACTGACCATTGCCGCGTACAACAGTGGTGAAGGCCGCGTGATGCAAGCGGTGAAAGCTAATAAAGCGAAAGGTCGATCGACTGACTTCTGGGCGCTGGCGCTTCCTCGTGAAACGTCAATTTACGTGCCTAAGATGTTAGCGCTGAGCGACATTTTAAAGCACAGCAAGAAATACGGTATCAGCCTGCCGCAACCGAGTGAAGACCGAGCCCTGGCGCGTGTTGAAGTCGGTCAGCAGATGCAGTTGACCCAGGCCGCTGAAATGGCCGGGATGTCCCTGACGAAGCTGAAATCGTTTAACACTGGCTACAAGAAGAATGTGACCGCGCCGAATGGCCCGCATTACATTGTTCTGCCGAAGGCGCATGCCGACCAGTTGAAAGATTCTCTGGCTGATGGCGATATTGCCGCAGTGCAGGAAACGAAACTGGCCAGCAACACTCCGTCAGGTGCAAAGGCGTACAAGGTTCGCTCCGGCGACAGCTTGTCCAGCATTGCAGCCCGGCTGAATGTGAAAACCCGTGATTTACAGCGTTGGAACAATTTGCGCTCAGCAGGCGCGTTAAAAGTTGGGCAAACCCTGCAAGTGGCGGATAACAGCGTCAGCGATACCAGTGTCAGCGGTGGCAGCATCACTTATCAGGTGCGTAAAGGCGATTCATTGTCGAGCATTGCCAAACGTCACGGCGTCAACATCAAAGATGTGATGCGCTGGAACACGAATGCGGACAACCTGCAACCGGGCAACAAGTTAACGTTGTTCGTCAGCAATAAGATGAGTCCTGATACCTGATTCTGACCGGTACCGGCAATAAAAAAGCACCCTGATAATTCTGGGTGCTTTTTTTATATCTGCGTTTTATGGCGTAGGTTCTTTTGATGAAAAAATTAAGCGCTACAACGTCAGCGGTTTGCTGGCCATAAATTCCACCCGCAACGGGTTATGATCTGAGGCGCGTGTTTCCATCACCGATGCGTTGGTCACGCTCAGGTCGCGGTAGAAGATAAAGTCCAGCGGCCTGCCGAATGCCCGTTTGCGGTAATCGGAGGGGAAACGCACTTCCTCCAGTTGAATATTCCCCGCAAAGCCGAACAGCGCATTGATGCGTTGCTTGCTCCAGGCGTTGAAATCCCCCGCCATAATCACCGGCCCTTTGTGGTTGGCAATCTGCTCACCAATCGGGTCAAGCTGCTTACTGTAAACGTCGATACCGATACTGAAATTCACCGCATGAATGTTCACCACCATCAGTAAACGACCGTCCAGAAGCGGATAGACTGTCACTAATGCCGATTTAGACAGCCTCAGAAGCGGCTCACGCTCACGCAGCGGGCAGCAATAAACCGGATGCGCCGCAGACAGCGTCATCACGCCAGAGGGGTGCTGAGGCAGCATAAACGCCGGCACCTGATCGGCCGCCAGAAAGTTGGATGTGGCAAAACGTATCAGTTCTGGCGTAGTCTGCGCTTCCTGAAGTAACACCAGTTGCGCGTCTTTACCGTAATCACGCAGAACTGACAACCAGTCAGCCCGCTGCTGTTTGAAGATATTCCACACCATGACGCGCAAAGTATTCGAATTGGGTAGCGCAGCACCCGGCGGCAAATCCGGCCCTAAATGTGCGAGGACCCCAGGGAAGATTTGCTCTGCGGGCTGACCTGCGACATACCTCATTGCATATGTTTTTTTCCGCACGCTAATCGCCTGTTACCCGTTGTATCGATGCTATATGAGAGAGTTTCTCACAGCGAAAGTTCAGTATACGCCCGCAGGCGCTGAGGCCAAATCTGTTTACATTGGTATACAACCCGGTCACATCTACAGGCTAGCATAAAAACAAAAACGGCCCGCCAGAGGCGAGCCGTGCAGAGAGTAAATGTTGCTAAGTTCAGGCAACAGCAGGTTTTAACTTTCTGTCCAGATGACCACTGAGGCGGATCAGCAGCAGCGCGCCGAGGACAATCACTGCGCCAATCCACGGTGTTTGCGCCAGCCCTATCGTGGAAACCACCTGCCCGCCAATCACAGAACCTAAGGCGATACCGACGTTAAACGCCGCAATGTTCAGACCAGACGCCACATCGACGGCATTAGGCGTCACTTCTTCGGCTTTCTGCACCACATAAACCTGCAATCCCGGTACATTGCCGAAGGCGAAAATCCCCATCACCAGCAGCGTGATTAACGCCGGAATACCGAAACCTGAAGTGAACTGGAAAATCAGTAACAGCGCGGCCAGGGCGGCGAAAATAATGGTCAGCGCTTTGACTGCACCATGACGGTCAGCCAGTTTTCCCCCCCAGATATTACCGATGGCCACTGAAACGCCGTAGGCAAGCAGGATCCAGCTCACCATGCTGGCGGAGAAACCGGCCTGCTCCTGCATCATCGGGGCAAGAAACGTAAATGTAGTGAACACGCCACCGTAGCCCAGTGCGGTGATGGCGTAAATCAGCATCAGGCGCGGGTTCATCAGCACTTTAACCTGATCGGAAATACGCGCCGACGGTTTGTTTTTGATGTTGTTTGGCACCAGGATCGCGCTGGCAATAATGGCAATCACGCCAATCATTGATACCGCGAGGAACGTCTCACGCCAGCCAAAATGCTGCCCGATAAATGTCCCCAACGGCACGCCGGTGACCAGTGCCACGGTCAGCCCGCCGAACATCAGCGCAATGGCCGAAGCGGCTTTTTCTTTTGACACCAGACTGGTGGCAATCGTCGAGCCAATCGAGAAGAACACGCCATGCGCCAGCCCGGTCAGCAAACGCGCGATGACCAGCGTGTTGTAATTCGGTGACTGCCACGCCAGCAGATTGCCCAGCGTGAACAGCACCATCAGGCCGATGAGCAGCGCTTTACGCGGTACACGCCCTGTCAGCGCCGTCAGCACCGGTGCGCCAATCGCCACGCCGAGTGCGTAAATAGATACCAGTAAACCCGCTGACGGGACGCTGACGCCCAGCTGTTCGGCGATTGTCGGCACCAGGCCCACGATGACGAACTCTGTCGTTCCTATAGCAAACGCACTGATGGTCAGTGCTAATAGTGCAAGCGGCATAATCTTTACTCCACAATGAATTTCGATTTGATGGCGGCTATTATCGGCTTGTGCTTAAATGACAGAAATAACCAAAGTATCAAATCATTTATGCTGGAGTAACAACAATGCGAGCCAGTTCTGAAGAGTTGATCACTTTTGTCACGGTAGTGGAAAGTGGCAGTTTCAGCCGCGCGGCAGAACAGCTGGGGCAGGATAATTCTGTGGTCAGCAGGACGCTGAAACGTCTGGAGCAAAAACTGGGCATCACCCTGCTCAACCGCACCACGCGTCAGATCAACCTGACGCACGAAGGCGAGCGCTATTTCGTCCGTGTGCAAAAAATCCTGCATGAAATGGCGGCAGCCGAAGACGATCTGCTGGAGAATCGTGACGATCCGCAGGGTCTGTTGCGCGTCGACGCCGCAACGCCGGTGATCCTGCACGTCATTTCTCCGCTGGTGGCTGAATTTACCGAACGTTTCCCGAAGATGTCGCTGGCGTTGTTTTCGTCCGAGAGCAACATCAACCTGATCGACCATAAAGTGGACGTGGCAATCCGGGTAGGGGAACTGGAAGATTCCAGCCTGCGGGCACGAAAACTGATGCTGAGCCACCGGAACGTACTGGCGTCGCCGGAATATCTTAAAAAATGGGGCACGCCCAAAACCGCCGATGAGCTGCTGAAACACCGTTGCCTGGGCTTTAACGAAGTGGTCGCACTGAACAAATGGCCGCTGCTGTGTGCTGACGGCCAGCAACTGACGGTCACACCGTTTATCAGCTCAGGCAGCGGCGAAACCCTGCGCAGACTGTGTTTGCAGGGAAACGGTATCGCCTGTTTGTCTGATTTCATGACTGACGAGGATGTACATCGCGGCGAACTGGTGAAGTTGCTGGTACCGGATGTCATGCGGATTGCGATGCCGTTGCATGCGGTTTACTACAGTGATCAGACGGTGAGTACGAGGATTCGGTGTTTTATTGATTTTCTGAGCGAAAAATTAGGGCAAGCCCAGAGTTAATCCTGATCGGGAGATTTTCGGTTTCTCACGTGCAGTGATCGCTTCAATCAGGTCAAGACCTTGGGCTCGCCGCCCAAACTGGCCCAAAGGGTTTTAAACGAAACCCTTTGGAATCCTGCGTTTGTTTAACTGCGCGCTGTCGCTCGCTGGCTATGTTTCAGAAACTCATGCTATTGCCGCGAAAGCTTGCCGCTGCGCGGTTCCTTCGTTTCGGTCTTCGAGCCTGGGGTCTCGAAACACTCACTCAGCAAACTTTCTGAAAGCGGCCAGAGGCTTTCTCAAGAACATGTCCATCGTTCGAGCGACAGCGCGTGTTGAAAAGCCGGGTGATCACTGTTCTTGAGAAACCGAAATATTCACGGTCCAGCCCTCACGGCAAGTGAGAAACCGAAATCAACTCCGTCCAGCACCGCCAGCTTACCGGAAGGTGCTCAATCCCATGCTGGCGCCAGGCCCTCAGGGCTGACTAATCGTCCATTTTTCTCAAGCGCAGCAATCTCCTGCATGTCGGCATCGGACAATACCAGTTTCTGCGCCAGCAGGTTGCTCGCCAGGTTTTCACGTTTCGTCGATGACGGGATCACCGCGTAACCCAGTTGCAGCGCCCAGGCCAGAACGATCTGCGCTGGCGTGGCGTTGTGACGTTCGGCGATCGCGATAATCGTCGCGTCTTTCAACGCTTCGCCGTAAGCCAGCGTCATGTAGGAAGTCACCGCGATGCCGTTTTCACGGGCAAAATCGACGACGGTCTGGTTTTGCAGGAACGGAGAAAGTTCGATCTGGTTGGTCGCAATCTGATCAGCGCCGACGGCGTCGATCGCTTCCTGCATGAGTGCGACGGTAAAATTGGAAATACCTATTTCGCGGGTCAGACCCATTTTCTTCGCTTCAACCAGCGCTTGCATCGTTTCTGCCACGCTGACGGCCTGTCCCGGAGACGGCCAGTGGATCAGCGTCAGATCAACATAATCCATTTTCAGTTTGCACAGGCTCTCTTTCAGGCTGTCGATTAGCTTGTCTGCCGCCAGGTTTTCAATCCAGATTTTGGTCGTGATATAGAGTTCTTCACGCGGGACCCCGCTTTCCGCCAGCGCGTCGCCAACCGCTGCTTCATTATCATAGATTTGCGCCGTATCAATCGCGCGATAGCCCAGTTCCACTGCGGTTTTCACCGATGCTTTTACCACGTCATCTTTCAGACGGAACGTACCCAAACCGAATGCAGGAATGCTCATCATATTCTCTCTTTGTTTTTTAAAAGGTCAGCAATGCGGGAGAGTATGGACCGGCTTTTCATGGATAAAAACGACAGGTTTGCTACAAGACTTTTGCTTTAAAAACAATAATCAGGCCAGCGAATAACAAGACCAGCGGCGGGGGTTTCGCGGAATAAGCTGCGGGATAATCGACCCGTTGCGGGCATCGAAAGTATACTCTTCACATGTCGTCACGCAGGCAGGCAATGCCATTGCCGACATTACGGTTTCTCCTGCGGCCCACCACAGTTTGCTGTCCGTTGCGGATTCGGGGGAAAATTGCCCGGCAGCGGGATCCAGCCGGATCCGTTCCATCTGCCACACGCTTCCGGCCTGCTGTTTCAGCCAGGCTTCGCGCAGACACCATAATTGCCAGAACGCATTTAGCGGGTTTTCCTGTTCCGTCAGCCAGCAAAATTCGGTTTCGCTGAATGCCTGCCTCGCCACGTCCAGATACCGCGCCCGTGGCCGGATCTGTTCGACGTCACCGCCCGTTTCTCCCGCGGCACACAGCACCAGTTGCAGGCTGTTAACGCTGTGACTGAGGGAAAAATGGGGCAATGAGGGATCGGTAAAAGACGGTTTACCCCGCGCGGAAATTTGCATTTCTGGCAGCATTTCCTGTCCGCTGAAAGCAAACAACGCTTCGGCCAGCAGCGCCCTGCCCGCACGCCATTGCTGGCGGCGGGCAGGATGCAGGTTTTCACTTTCCGCCAGCAGTTCAGCGGGCAGGCGTGACAGCGGAAAAGTGTCGTCCAGCGACGCGGTGATAATGCGCGCAGAATTGGTCATTTACGGCCAGCGGCGGAAAACCAGCGACGTGTTAATGCCGCCAAACGCAAAGTTGTTCGACTGGATAAATTCGGTCTGAATATGACGCGATTCTCCCATGATGTAGTCCAGATCGCCGCAAAGCGGATCTGGCTGAGTCAGGTTAATGGTCGGCACAAAGCGGTCTTCACGCATCATTTCCAGCGACATCCAGGCTTCGAGCGCGCCGCAGGCACCCAGCGTATGACCGAAATAACTTTTCAGCGACGAAATCGGCGTCTGATTGCCAAACACGGCAGCCGTTGCATGGCTTTCAGCAATATCGCCACGGTCAGTTGCCGTGCCGTGCGCGCTGATATACCCGATTTCAGCCGCCGGGATCCCGGCATTTTTCAGCGCTTTTTCAATGCAAATCTGCATGGTGGATTGCTGAGGCTGGGTGATATGCGCCGCGTCGCAGTTGGTCGCGAAGCCTGTGATTTCAGCGTAAATCTTTGCGCCACGCGCCTGCGCATGTTCGAGCGATTCGAGAATTAACGCCCCGGCACCTTCGCCAATCACCAGACCATCGCGCTGCGAATCAAACGGACGCGGCGATAATTCCGGGTGATCGTTTTGCTGGCTGGTGGCAAACAGCGTGTCGAATACCGCCGCTTCCGACGGGCAAAGTTCTTCTGCGCCGCCTGCCACCATTACGGTCTGGTAGCCGTGCTTAATGGCTTCGTACGCATAGCCGATGGCCTGACTGCCAGACGTACAGGCGCTCGACGTCGGGATCACCCGCCCTTTCAGGCCAAAAAACAGTCCGGCGTTCACCGCTGTCGTGTGCGGCATCATCTGCACATACGTCGTGCCGGTAATGTTGTTGGTGTGTTTTTCCGTCAGCATGGTGGCGAATTCACTGACCGGTCCGGTGCTGCCGGTGGAGGAACCGAAAGCAATGCCCGTTTCGCCGTTGGTCAGGATCGGATCATCCAGCAAACCGGCCTGTTCCAGCGCCAGTTCGGTGGCGCGGGTCGAAAGCAGGGAAACGCGCCCCATCGAGCGGATGCGTTTTCGGGTGTAATGCGCAGGCAATTCGAAATCATCAACGGGCGCGCCGAGATGGGTATTGAGCCCCTGATAAATCAGCCATTCATCCATGTGGCGGACGGCATTTTTGCCCTGTTGCAGACGCGCACTCACGTCATCCCAGTGGTTGCCGAACGCCGTGATGCCTTTCATACCCGTAATAACAACACGCTGAGTCATACCATGCCTCCGTTAATGGAGATCACCTGACGGGTGACATACCCCGCGATGTCGGACATCAGATAGCTCGCCAGCCCGGCCACTTCTTCCGCACTGCCCATACGTTTCAGCGGGATCATGCTCATCGCAGCGTCCAGCGCCGGTTTTTCCATATCAAGCATGCCGGTATCAATCAGCCCCGGCGCGATGCAGTTGACGGTAATTTTGCGTTTCGCCAGCTCCAGGGACAGCGCTTTACATGCGCCAATAATTCCGGCTTTAGCCGCGCTGTAATTCACCTGCCCGCGGTTGCCCGTCAAGCCGGAAACCGAAGACAACGCGATAATGCGTCCGCCCGCGCGCAGACCGATCATCGGCATGATGCAGGGCTGCAATACGTTGTAGAAGCTGTCGAGATTGGTGTGGATCACACCGTCCCAGTCTTCATCCGTCAGCGCCGGAAACGCGGCGTCGCGGGTAATACCGGCATTATTGACGACGCCGTAGTAAGCGCCATGCGCTTCAATATCGGCCTCAATCACTTCGCGGCACTGCGGGCGGTTGCTGATATCGAACTGAATCAGGCGACCTCTGCCGCCAGATGCCCGCACTTGTTGCAGCGTGTGCTCTGCCCCGCTTTTATCGCTGTGATAGTGAACGACAATCTCAAAGCCGTCCGTCGCCAGCTGGCAGGCGATCGCTTGACCGATCCCTTTGCTGGCTCCGGTCACTAATACCGAACGCGTCATTCCTTTTTCCCCTGTGTGAGCGTAATAAGTTCGTCCTTTGCTGGCTGATACGTGTTCAGCCTTCCCTGAGCAACCTGAAGGTTGTCTTTTTCCTGTTTAATACTGATAACACCTTCAAAGCTCGCGAGTTTTTCATCGCGTAATACCATTGAAACGCTGATAAGTAATTCACTGCCTGCCACAAATTCAGGCACGTTGCATTTTATCGCACGGCCGCCCAGCAACATGCCAACCTGCGGGGGCTGTCCGGATTGCGCACCGTGCCAGCCGCTCCAGACGCCGATGGTCTGTGCAATAAGTTCAAGGGCGTACCAGGCGGGCAATGCGCCGCGTGCATTCAGAAAAGGCGCCAGCACGCCGTCAGGTGAGACGACAACGTCACAGATCGCGGTTTCTTCCGTTACGCTGACGACGTTTTCCAGCAACACCATCGGCGTGTCGTGCGGTAAATAACCGGCGGCGGTCAGAATGCTCATGACGGCCTCCCGATCACAATGCTGGCGTTGTTGCCACCAAAGGCAAATGAGTTGGACAAGATGACCGGACGTTCCAGCCTTTGTGGTGCATCAACCAGCCGGATATCCGGCAGACTGGCATCACGTGGCGTAATACTGAAATCCTGAGGTGGCAGATTGAGATTTTGCGTCAGAATAAGCCAGCTCAGCGCCGCTTCTGTCGCACCGGCCGCGCCCAGCGTGTGGCCGGTAAGATGTTTGGTCGAGCTGCACGGGATCTGGCTGCCGAATACGCGGTGGATCACCGCCGATTCCACCTGATCGTTGAGCGGTGTTGCCGTGCCGTGCGCATTGATGTAGCCGACGTTTTCTGGCTCAAGTCCGGCCTGTTGCAGCGCCATGCGGATTGCCCGCTCTGCGCCCGCCCCTTCCGGATGCGGCGCGGACATATGCCAGGCATCGGAAGACTCACCGGTGCCCAGCAGCGCGACATCCGCCGGTTCACGCGTCAGCAAAATCAGCGCCGCCGCTTCACCAATATTAATGCCATCACGATCCTGTCCGAAGGGCGTACAGCGGCCACGGGAGAACGACTCAAGGCTGTTGAAACCGTTGACCGGCATCCGGCACAAGCTGTCTGCCCCGCCGACAATTGCCGCATCAGCCAGGCCGGACTCAATCAGGCGCATCCCGCTGATAATGGCTTTCGCGCTGGATGAACACGCCGTCGATAACGTGTATGCCGGTCCTGTCAGCTCCAGCAGTTCCGCCATAAATTGCGAAGGATCGCCGAGTTCCTGCTGCTGATAGTCATAGCCTTGCGGGAAAGCCCCCTGCTGATGCAGATGGCGCACCGCGTCTTCCCCTTCGGCAATGCCGGAGGTGCTGGTGCCCATAATCACCGCAACGCGTTCGTGACCATAGCGGGCAATAACCTCGCTGACCGGCGTTTCAATTTGCGCCAGCGCGGCCAGCAGCAGCTGGTTATTGCGGCTGCGGTGCACGGAAAGCGATTCCGGGACCGGCGGTAAATAGCCCGTGACAGCGCCCAGCCAGACCGGGCGATTTTCCGTCAGCCAGCCTTCCTGCACAAACATGCCCGGTGAAACACCCGCCGTCAGGCTGGCAGCAATCTGCGCGTTGTTGTTTCCCAGCGCGTTAACCATGCCCACGGCCGAAAAGTAAATCATGTTATTCACCGACATTCTGGATAGTGATCTGGTAATGGAACGCCATCTGCGTAATCGAAACAGGCCGTCGCGATTTGCCTTCTGGCAGATAGTCAATCCGGGTGATCGCGTTGCCTTTGTCATCCGATAACGTACGGCGTAAAGGCTGGTCTTTCAGCGTCCAGCCCGGCGGCAACAGCGGCTGCCAGCTTCCCACCGGCCAGTAGCTGAACATAATATCGGCCAGAACCTGATTTGCTGGAGGCAAACCCTCAATCTGTATTGCCTGTTCAGTATGGATGCCGGTTTGATCGTAGACCACTTTAAAGAGACGGATCCCCAATGGCGAGAGCCCCGCCAGCTGTAGAGAGTTGCCGTCGGCGTTAAGCAGCACAAGCAAAGACTGCTGTTTTCCGTTGACCGTTGCCGTTAGCAATTGCTGCTGACTGACCGGTGCTGCCAGCACCGGCGCGGGTAATTTCACCTGTACGCCCGGTTTCAGCCACGCCTGAGGCAGCGTTTGGGCTGGAGGGCGCGAGGCGCAGCCGCCAGACATCAAAATCAGCAGTGCCAGAACCGGCAGCGTGAAGCGGATCATTTCTTACGTCCTCTTTTTTTAGCGGGCAACGTCAGCGGCGAAAGTAAAAACGCCGTCAATATGCCGGAACTCAGCACAATGCCAAAGCTGCTGATCGCCTGCGTGGAGCTGAATACAAGCATACCGAACGTCAGCAACGTGGTCGCGACAGCCATAAAAATGGCAAACATCGAAGTGGTCGGCGTGCCGCGCGGATTGGTGAAAAACAGGGTGTAGTTGATGCCAATCCCCAGAACCAGAATCAGCGCCAGCAATGAAAACAGGTTGAGATGGTGACCGCTGTAACCGAGCGCGGCGATGCCCATTCCCAGCGAAAGCAGCGTCGGCACCAGACAAATCAGCCCGTGCGGCAGACGGAAACGCCAGAAATAAATCGCGGCAATCACCGCCACCGCCAGCCCGAGCAGATAAGTGAGGTAAACGCGGTACTGAGAAAACAGCTCACTGAATTCAGACTTGCGGTCAATCCAGCCAGTTCCCGGAGACGCCGCCGCCAGCGCCGCCACGGCAGCGGTGTCGTGAACGCCATTGACCGGGATTAACGTCGCGCTGCGTCCGTCCGGCAAAGACAACCACAGTAAGCGCCAGCCCTGACTGACCACGCTGTTTAACCAGAGCGGGACATCAACCGTTTGCGGGTTGAGATCCGGCATGGCGACTGAAACCCCTGACTGCTGCAACTGCGCAATAATCTGCGGCGCACGCTGGCGGAGTAACGAGAGATCTTTTTGTTGCTGTAATTGCGACGGCAGGCTGAGCGCCCGGTAACCGGCAATCACGCCATCCGTTTTCGCCTGCTCCAGTTTTGGACGCAAAGCTTCAAGACGCTGAAGCGTCTGCTCCGCCGTACCGCCGTAAACGATCAACCATTTCTGATCGTTAGTTTGTCCGGTCAGCGCGGCAATCTGTTGTTCCTGCTGCTGTAAATCTGCCGGCAGCGTTTGTAAATCGGCAATATCGTCATTGATTTTAAGCTGATAAATTCCGCCCGCCGCCAGCATGAAAATCAAAACCGGCAGCCCGATTCGAACCGGTTTACGGCTGCGCCATGCCAGCAACCATTTCAATATCAGCGCCAGCCCGGGCGTCGGACCGACCGGCAAATGCGCCGATAAATACGGATACCAGCATATGACGGTGATACAGGCGGCGCTCAGCCCGGAGGCGGCAAAAACCGCCAGCTGTTGCAGACCGGGGAACGGCGCAATCAGCAGCATCAGGTAAGCCGCGACCGTTGTCAGCAGCGCAGCAGACAACGCCGGGAACAGCTTTTTCAGGCTTTCGAGCGGCGTGCTGGTTTCACCGTGAACGCGGCGTTCAGTGAGGAAGTAGAGGGTGTAGTCGGCAGAAATCCCGACAATGCTGGCGCTCAGTACCAGCGTCATCACGTGTATTTCACCGAAGACCCACAGGGTAAATACCGTGCCCGACAGCGCGCCAATACCGATTGAAAGCAGGCTGAGCAGTAACGGCAGCGCGGAGCGGAACATCAGTAAAATCAGCAGAAAGACGCCGATAACCGAGGCCGCGCCAATGGTAGATAAATCATGTTCAGCCTGCTGGCTGGCATAATTGCTGTAAAAAATCGTGCCGCGATCAAGCACTTTCGCGCCCGGCCAGCGCACTTCAAAAGCGTGCCTCGCCGCATTCAGCTCACCGACAGTGTGCTTCGCGCTGGTGATGTCATAGGACGACGTATTCAGCTCGCCGTGAAGTAAATACCAGCTGCGCCCTTGCGGATCTCGCGTCATCAGCCAGCCCTGATCGAGGCTCATGCCGCCGCTGCTTTGCTGCTGCGCCATTTGTGAGGCACGCACCAGCAACAGAGGGTCGTTAGCCAGCTCTTTTCCGCTGACACCGGCAAAGGCGGAATAAACCTGCCCCATGATCCACTGGCTTTGCTGTTCAGCACCGGCGTTCAGGCGCTGACGGGTGGCGTCATCAAGCAAAGCATTACGATGCCTGAAAAAGAACGCGCCCCATTCCTGCTGACGCGCCTCATCCATCGGCCCTTCCACCTGACTCAGCGCAGGAAGCGATCGCAGCTGTTTCAGCCAGTCTTCAAGAGGTTTTGTTCCCGCGCCCTCCGGCGGGCTGACCAGCCACATTAACTGGCGGTCAAGCCGCTGAGTAAAGCCGTCAGAAATCGCCGGAGGAAGACCCGCCGTCTGTTGCTGCGGCAAAAGCGCCAGCACGCTGCTGTTAATCTGGCTGCGCGGGAGTAACCAGACCAGCGCGGCGATGAGCAACACAATAATCAGCAGCCAGATTTGCGCCAGCCGGCGGTGAAGATCAGGATGCAAAATGGCGTTTCTCGGCGTCAGTCAGTTCAGCGGGCGTCGTTTTCTGGTTAAAGAAACGGATATGCGTCGCGTCGCCCTGCATATCATCGATATCAATCTTGTTCAGGAAGGTTTCCCCGTTGAGTGTAATGCGGCGGAAAAGGCGGTTCAGCGGCGAGACTTTTGGCACCAGCACCAGCGTCCAGGCGCCCTGCCCTTTATCTGCGAAATCCAGCGTGAAGTTTTCTTCCAGCACGCGGCGGTCTGCATGAAACAGCGCGCTCAGCAGGGAGTTGAACTGGAACATCTGCGGATTATTGCTGGCCGTAATCACCTGCGGCTGCTGGCCCGCCATGATTTGCACCATGCGGGTTTCCGTCAGAAGTAACGTCAGAGGGAACGGTTTTTCCTGCTGCCACCAAAGCCCCTGTTTTTGCGCAATCAGTAAATTTCCGCCGGAGTTCAGCGGCTGCGCCATCCCGCTGATGGTTCTCTGCTGGGCGAATTCAGCGCGCAGTACCGGTACCTGGCTGAAGCGCTGCTGCAAGTCATCGAGCGTCACGGCCTGGGCAGCAACGCTGAACGCGGCGAGTAAAACAAACAGAAGTGATTTCACAGGCTGACTCCGGTTTTATCGAAAAGAACCTGCGGCGAGACAAAACACATCTCTTTGGTCTCAGCATCCACGGCGACCTGTAACGTGTAACCCGTCGTTGTCCGTTTTCCGGTTTCAATATCATAGATCTGATAGCCGATACGCAGACGATTTTCGATTTCTTCCAGCTGCGCGTGAACGGCAATGCGCTGTTCGAACAGGACAGGCGCAATATATTTCACGCGCGTATCCACGATCGGCCACACATAACCGGAGGCTTCCATCTGACGATAGCCATAATCGAACTGTTTCAGCAATTGCTCGCGCGCAACTTCGAGATAACGGAAATAATTGCCATGCCAGACAACGCCCATGGCATCAGCATCATGAAAAGGCACGGTGATTTCCACCACGGTGGAAAAGCGCGGGTCGTTAAAGCGCGGATCAAGTTTGGAAGTCATATCAGTCAGGTTTCCTGTCAGAGGCGTCATCTGCGGGATGCTGCCAGAAATCATAAAAGTTGAACCAGTCGTGAGGCGCCAGCAGGCTGTAGTATTCAAGGCGCGCAGCGTAACGGTCGACGGTTTCCTGCAGTGCAGGCAGACGATTTGCGCGGGGCAGAATCAGCGGATCGGCAAAAGATTCACAGTAAATATGCAGACGCCGTTCCTGTCTGATGCCAAACATCAGCATCACCGGCGCTTTCAGGGCGGCAGCCAGAATAAAAGGTCCCTGTGGGAAAGCCGCCGGTTTACCGAGAAAATCACTCCAGATGACGCGGGAATGCTCACCGCGCTGATGACGGCTGGCGGACGTTCTGTCGCCCACAATTGCCACCCATTCGCCGGCATCGAGTTTTTCCTGCAATAACATGGCGGTGTCCGGCCCCATCTGGCTCACCTGAATCAGATTCACAAGCGCCTGCGGGTTAATTTCTTTCATCACCTGATTAAACCGTTCGGCATGTTCGGTGAAAACCAGCGCATTCACGGTGATCCGGTGATTCAGCGCACCAATAGCACGGCAGGATTCGATGTCGCCAAGATGCGAGGCGAGGATCAGCGTGCCGTGCCCGGAGGCAATATGCGCTTCGCAGACGTCGGGATTCACCAGCACCGCATCATTCAGAGTTTTATCGCCCTGCCAGCTCGCCAGTTTGCTCAGCATCGATTCGCCAAACCGCATGAAATGCCGGAATGTACTTAACGGATAAGGCAACGCGATTTTGCGCTGAGCTGCAACGTCGCGGACGCGTTCAAGCCACGCGGCCGACGCCTTGCGCTGTTTTCCACCCGTCAGCCAGAAGTAACCAATCACCGGATAAAGCAGTAACTGGAAAGCGCGGTAGCCCAGCACGCGATAAATCTTCAGCATCAGACGAATGCCCCACAGCCCTTTACGTTCGCGCGTTACCGACCAGTGCGGATCGCTTTGCAGCGTTTGTCTCTGGCGCAGCAAAAAAGGAATGCGCGGCAACATGCCGAAGAACAGGCGGGTATGCATCCACGAGATTTTAATGTTGTCTTTCATCGCATCAAAATGCGAAACGCCGTCTTGCGGGTATGTGACGCGCGTCGGCAGGAATCGGCTGCGCGTCCCCTGCCAGTAAAGCCGCACCATGATTTCGGTATCGAAATCCATGCGTAAACCCAGTGGCTGTTTGTCAATCAGACTCAGGCAAGCCTGCAAAGGATAAACGCGAAATCCGCACATGCTGTCTTTGAGGGAAAATGACAGGGTTTCGACCCAGACCCAAAAATGCGTGACATAACGGCCATAAAGGCGCGATTTCGGCACACTTTCGTCATACACCGGCTGACCGGAGATCAGGCAATCCGGGTGTTTTCGCGCTTCCTCCAGCATGAGAGGAACGTCGGAAAGCTGGTGCTGACCGTCTGCGTCAACCTGCATGGCGTGGGTAAACCCTTTTTCCGCAGCCAGCCGTAAGGCGGCCATGACGGCGGCACCTTTTCCCTGGTTTGGCGACTGGCGCGTCAGGCTCATCCACGGCGTGATCTGCGCCAGACGCTGTAATTCATCCGCAGTTTGTGCCTCGCTGCCATCATCAACCACAATGCACGGCAATCCGAGAGACCGGAGTTTATCCAGCACACCGGCCATCATCGGCCCGTGGTTGTAACACGGGATAATCAGACAGGGCGAAAACAGCGCTGAGGATATTACGGACATAATGTGATTTTTCCACTGCTGGCAATGGTTTCGCCCAGGGCATAGCGGAAAACCAGCCGGTGTTTTTCTTTCAGCCAGTCAATGTGCAGACTGACAGTTTCATCCGGCAAAAGTGGCCGTTGAAACTTCACCACTTCCATCCCTGAAAAAGCCTTATCCAGCCGTAAAATCTCCCCCGCATACTCCATCACCCAGTTCACCTGCGTGACACCCGGAAGCAGCGGATACGTGGGAAAGTGTCCGCGAAACCAGAATAAATCCGCTGAGAGTCGCAACTCGAGGATCAGGCTGGTGTCGCTGCTTTTATGCATGCTCAGGACTTCAGGCTTCATCATAAAAACATTTCCTGTAATTCAGCGGCTGCGCGCTTACCTTGCTGATTGAGAGGGATCGCCGGAACAATACGCCAGTATCGCGGCAGTGACACCGGAGATACCCATTCCCGCAAAGCATGGCGGATCTGCCCAAACAGGACATTGCGGTTTTCGACCTGCAACAGCGCATCGCCCGCCGGGGTAAGTACAATCAATGCCGCAACCGAAACCCTGCCCTGTTTTTCGAGCGTCAGAACGCAGGCGTCAGCCAGAAGATCGAGCGCACACAAGCGTTGCTCAATTTCATCCAGCGAGATCCGCTGTTCAGCAATTTTAACGATCCGATCTTTACGGCCCAGAAGATCAAAATGACGTGAACCGTCAGACGACAGTTTTATCTCATCACTAAGAGCAATGCCTTCCGGCTGCGGAATAATCGGAGAAATCACTGCAATGTTGCCATCGGGCTGAGGGCGTAAATCTACGTTGTCGAACAACGCCCAGGCTTCGCCAGGCCGGGTTTGCTGGCGAAATGCGATAACGCCACTTTCGGTGGTGCCATAAATCTCTGTTGGCAGGCAACTGCATGTTGCTTTCACTGATTGCGCCGCATCGCTTTCCAGAGGGCCGCCTGCGGAAAAAACTGCACGCAGCGTGACCGGCGCTAATGTGGAGTCCAGACGTTTGAGAAAGGCCGGGCTGCTGACAAACGCCAGCGGGGTTTTTACTGCGAGTGAATGCAGCTGCTCATGATACTGGACGCTGGTGGCCGCAAACGGCAGGCCAAGTGACAGCGGCAACATGAACGCAAAGCTCAGGCCGTACATATGATGAGGCGCGACCGTGGCGACGAACCGGGAACCGGCCAGTTCTGCGCCCCATTGCGCACTGAGCCACTGGCTTTCACGTTCAAGACAAGAGACTGGTTTGATAATCTTCTGCGGTTTTCCGGTTGATCCGGACGTGAAGAGGACGAGCGATGCATTTTCCGGAAATGCAGGTAAAACGGAAAGCGGTTCAAGGGTAACAAACGGGAAGCGGAGAACAGGACAATTGAGCTGCAACGGCAGATCGGTAATCAGCGCATCGAATTCATCGCATTGCTCAGAGAGCTGAGCCTGACGAAAATGTCCGGGCAAAACAGGTGTTTTCCCGCTGTAAAGAACGGCCAGTAAAGCCACAGCGAACGAATAGTTATCTTCCAGACACAGCGCCCAGCGCGAACAGGGAGTCACACTGACACTGGCAAACAGCGTCGCGACATCCCGACGGAAGTCGCGCTGCCTGTATTCACGGGTTTCACTCCAGGCAACCAGATGATCGTCTGCTCTTTCCGTGCCCAGCCATTGGCACATTGGCAGCGTCACGGCTTGCGCAGACGCTTTCTGACTATCCATTCAATACCCATTAATAAACCAATCAGCAGATAACTGATCCCGCCGTTGTAAAGCGCCCACAAAGACACATCGCCTTTCAGGCAGGTATATAAAGCAAAAGATCCATTACAAACAAAAAACAGGCACCAGACTTGTGTCACGCGTCGCGTATAGACAACCCCTTCGGGCGGTAAGTCGGGCTCGTTCAGCCGGGCAAGGCGCTCAACCAGTGATTGCCGGGCGAACAATGAACTAAAAAACAGGCTCAGAAGCAGGAAATTCACCGCCACCGGGTAATACAACAGCATCGACGTTTCGCGCAGTAAAACGCTGGTGATGACCAGCACAATGCCAGCGACGGCCATCGCTTTACCGAAAAAAGTGAGCTGATTTAATTTTCCGCGAAAGGTGAGCAATCGCAGAATAAACGCAATAATCAGAAGGGGAGCAAGAATACTCATTCCCCAATTTTTTAAGCCACACCAGACCGCTACCGGATAAGCAATAATCGCCACGGGCATTGCCCAGCGAGCGAACGCTGCGACAAGCTGAAGGGAAAAGCGCCGGGTTTCAGACACAGCAACTATTGCGCTGGCGTGTTAAGTAATTCATCGATGGCATCAACAACATCCTGAACGGTTCGTACTGATTTGAACATTTCAGGTTTAATTTTTCTGCCCGTCGATTTCTGCAGATGAACAACCAAATCCACAGCGTCAATACTGTCTAATTCCAAATCTTCGTAAAGTTTGGCATCAGGGCTGATATCACTTTCATCAATTTCAAATAGCTTGATTAATAACGCGCTAATCTGCTGATAAATTTCTTGCTTCTGCATAGGAATCTCTTTAACCACGCTGAACTGATATAAACTGGCTAAGACTTTCAACGGAATAAAAATGCTCACGCATTTCCTGACTTTCAGCCGAAAGGATCACGCCGTATTGCTTTTTCAATGCCAGGCCTAATTCAAGGGCATCAATAGAATCCAGCCCCAACCCGTCGCCAAAAAGAGGCGCTTGCGTATCTATCTCGTCTGGCGTCATTCCTTCCAGATTGAGCGTCGCGATGATAAGTTCTTTAATGTCGTTACTTAATGAATCCATGACTTATTTCTCGTTATTTTGAGTATTACCGTGCATCAGTTCAGAGCGCAAATGCTGTGTCAGACGTCTTGCTGCCAACGCAGGCGAAAGATCCTGTTCATCAAAAAAATCCTCAGCCTTTACCTTATCGGCAACAGTGATGACAAACTGAGGTTTTACCCGCGGAATTTCGTACCATTTCCCCTGTTTGGTCAGCATGGGTGGCTGGCAGGAAATATGAACAATCCGTACATCACAACCGGCTCTCAGCGCGATATTTGCTGCACCACGCTGTAGCGTTATCGGTTTCTCAGGCAAAGAACGCGTCCCTTCAGGGAAGACCAGCAACGTTCCACCTGCCTTGAGGCGCGCCTCACAAGCCTGAAGCAACTCATCAGACCCTGAGTTCACCAGATATCCGGCTGCTTTGATGACGCCGGCCAAAAATGGGTTCTTCAGCAACGCCTGTTTGACGATGCAATCACAGCGCGGCATTCGTGAAGCCAGAATGACATAATCAAGAAGGCTGGGATGGTTCGCAACAATCAGGCATCCGGTATCCTCCTGAAACTTTTCATCGCCGACGAACCTGTAATCCATCACACCAAAAAGTCGTAATCCTCCGAGGAAAAGTCGAAAGCTATTACGAATGCTGTTCAGTGTCATCCGATGCAATTTTTCCGGCTGACGTATGATTAACCGCAACAGAGTAAACCAGAACAAAGAAAGCAGCAGTCCGCCAATTCCGAAAAGCGCAAAAAACATGCCTGTAACAGACCATCGCCACATCCGGTCCGGCAAAGAGGAAACGTCTTCCATTAAGGCAGATTCTTTCCTCACAATGCACGCGTCCATTGCCAGTGATGGCGACTATCAGCACTGACAATAAATGAACGTGATGAGGACAGATAACCCCGCAGGAATTGCAAACCCTGCGAAAGAGCAAGCGGATCGATTTCGCCGTTTTTTGAAATGCGCTGGCACTGCAAAGTATCGCCATCCGCCAATATTATTGCCATCGCGTAAGGCAGAAACTCGGAATTTACCGATTCAGCATAAAGGGAGGGAATTTCGCCATCAAAATCGACCAGCATGACGCGCGAAGCACCGCTTGCCAGCATAGATTGCGCTTCCAGCAGACCTTGCTGAAAACTGTCCGTACCGGCGGCCAGTGAGGTCACCGGCAGTGTATTTTTACTGATAATGGTTAACCAGCCAGCGGCGGTATTATGGACAGACATCGAAAATTCGGTGGGGGAAATAGCGTCGTCTTCTGCAAGCGCATGTAAAATACGCCCCGTTCTCTCAAGTTCACCGTGGCGGCTGGTAAAAATTGCGGCATCAACCTGATGTTTCGTAAGTAAGGACAAACCGGCATCGACGGCAAAACGACTTCCGATACTCATACGACGCGCAGCCATCATTGGGATCTGCGCGCTCTTTGGGATTTCACCTGAAAATGCATCCACACCGGACCATTGCGCCCATTGGATCCAATCGGCACAATTATTGATACCAGGAGCAACCGCCTGCCAGTCAAGTATATCCAGTGAGAATTTCATAATGATTAATCTTCGCGAATCTTCCGAATTAAGACTTTATGATATTTTATTAAAAGTTGCATCAGTAATCTGACAGGCTATTGCGCTGAATGATGTCTTTTAGTTATTTTTACAACAATTTAGATATTACCGACCAGAATACATATCTGATAAATCTTAATTTTATAGTGGGAAATAGCATCTGAGGTTTTTATGAAATTAAAGTCAGCGAAATTATAATGGGTTAAATTGGGAAAACATTATTATTCTCATAAAATAAGAACAGTGATTATATAGATTAATCTTCAACAGAAAGTTAATCGATTGATTTAAAATATCACACAGAGTTTTCAACCCGATAAAAAATCTTTAAATAAGAAATCCAGTACGTTTAACACCCGATTTTTTACAGATTTTAAAAATGCAAAAAACCCTGAATCTTTCGATTCAGGGTCTATGCAATTAGTGGCGGAACGGACGGGGCTCGAACCCGCGACCCCCTGCGTGACAGGCAGGTATTCTAACCAACTGAACTACCGCTCCACCGGTTCTTTCACTCATATCAGCAATCGTCTGATACAAGTTTGTTCCTG
>NZ_JAFMOZ010000105.1:0-45282 GCF_019049615.1 Rahnella sp. BCC 1045
CCCTTAAGGGTGATGCCTGAAAATAGGAATTTAATAGATCTTGAAGGTGAATAGAAATTTTAGTTAGTTTCGAATAGCCATTTTTAATTAATTGCACGCCCGTCATAATGGAATGTTGATAGCAATTCTTCTATGCAAGAGAGTGATATTTTTTAGGAATGAATTTCTAATGGATTTTTTTGCACCATCTTCTTCTAAGGTAGGAAAAATTTTGACATGAATAATTATTCAAAAGATAAATTACCCTGGTTTGGTTTATTGGCTTTGTCTATGGCTTGCTTTATCACAATGTTGACGGAAGCCATGCCTGCGGGGCTCTTGCTATGGATTAGCCAAGACTTTGGGATTTCTGCTAGTTACGGAGGCCAGCTGGTAACTGTTTATGCTGCGGGTTCATTGTTAAGTGCAATTCCGTTGATTACTTTAACTCAAGGTATGCGTCGCAAGCCTTTATTGTTACTGGCTATCTTTGGATTTGCGATCGTCAATATAATCACAGCATTTTCTACCAGCTATATGCTGACTCTAGTGGTCCGTTTTTTTGGTGGTGTTTTTGCCGGATTAGTGTGGTCTTTAGCTGCTGGGTTTGCCATTCGCATGTCACCTCCTCATCTTGCCGGGCGTGCGATTGCAATTGCAATGCTGGGAACCCCCTTAGCCCTGACAATTGGTATACCCACAGGTTCATATCTTGCAGGATTAATAGGTTGGCGTACTGACTTTATAGTTATGAGTGCGCTTACTATGATTTTGTTTCTTTGGGTTATTATGTCAGTGCCAGATGCGGCAGGCCAAAAAAAACGTGAACACCTTTCTCTTTTTCAGGTAGCAAAAATGAAAGGTGTATCAGTTGTTTTATTTGTAACGCTACTCTTCATTCTTGCCCATAATACAATTTTCACCTACATCGCATCATTTATTTCAAATATAGGGCTATCGGAACATATTGATTTAGTATTATTTATTTTCGGCATAGCCGCACTGGCAGGTGTCTGGGGTGCCGGTCTCACCGTTGACCGGTGGCCTAGAAAATCGATGATATTAAGCATTTTACTTTTTGCAGTATCAATCTTCGCACTAACGGTAACAAGTCAAAGCTGGTCAATATATGCGTCTATAGCCGTGTGGGGTTTCGCCTTCGGAGGCGCTCCTACACTTTTGCAAGCCGCATTAGTAAAGACCGCGAGTGATGCTATTGATGTTGCCCAATCAATGATGGTGACTATTTGGAATATTGCGATTGGTGGGGGAGGTATCCTGGGTGGGGCGCTCTTAATGAAAACAGGGGTGTTATCTCTGCCATATTTTGTCACAGGCCTCTTGATTATTGCTTTTTTTATTACATTTTTAGCGCGTAAACATGGTTTTACTGATAAAGTAGAATAAATAGTAAATCAATGTGATAGATTAGTGTGAAGGAACATGCTATGAAAATATACAGCCAACAGCCCAACAACTTATTAAGATAGGTATCAGATATGGAAAGTCGTGATATCTTTTCTTCAGTATTGCGTCCACTTTACGGAGTGGACGATACCCAATACTCAATTCAAAGAGTACTTAATAACATTAATGCTCTATTTTGTGTTTCATCTAGTTCCCTTTCATTACGAATAAGCAACACAAAAAAACCTGTAGATTTGATTTGTCATACCGGAGTTGATAGTTTTTTCTCTGATTTTTACCTTAAAAAAAGAAGCTATCATGATCCTATATCTGAAAGAGTCACCCGATACGAACTGGATACCGGATTTACTATGGCTGACCTATGTAATCAAGACCCTGAATGGGGCAAAGTTCATAGATCTTCTTTTCAGTCCTTTGGATATAAAGATGCACTACTTGTCAATTTTTACTCTCAAAATGGAGACCGGGGAATTCTAGCTGTACGAAGTGATCCTCGCCGTGGAGAATTTAAAGTGGCAGATTCTGATACCATATCTCAATTATCTCCGCTTCTCAGAACTGCGCTACATGTACATTTACAGTTATGTAATCAATCTCTAAATGAAACAGATGTACCTGATGCATTCAGTAATTCAGCAACTGCAATCATTAATATATCGAAGTCAGGCCGACTCATTAAAATGAATTCAGAAGGGCATGGAATACTCGTCAGAGAAGATGGCATATTGCTTCAGAAAAACCATATAAAAATGCAAGACAGCCATAGCCATTTTCAGTTTAAGAAATCGTTGGTGGATATTTTCACCGCAACCAATCAATACACAAAATTAATAAAAGTCCAGCGCGACAGGGATAGGTTTTATCTGGTTCGCATAGTGGCTAACAATTCAATATCGTCAAATGATCATAATGCCACATTAATTATATGTGACCCATTCCATAATGTTCGTAGTGAATCTATTTTATGTACGCTTTTTAATCTCACACTTCGGGAAGCCAACGTTGCTACCCATTTGGGGAATGGGAGTAAGCTTAGCGACATTGCGACCCAAAATGGGGTTTCAATTAACACAGTGAAAAGCCAACGTAATATTATATATGAGAAAATAGGCATTAGAAACCAAATCCAATTGGTGCGAATTGTCTGTTATCTGGAGATTATTGTGGAAACAGAGATTCAAACTCTTCATGAAAACAAATGGATATCATCTTCATTACATGATTCCATATTTCAAAACTAACCTTTGATAAATAAGTTACTTTTTTATTCCTTCACATTTTATCTAGGCGAAGGGTGCCAACCACTGAAGCCTCTGTAAGCACATCGGTCTTAGTTCCACGCATTTTTTATATTTCCGTATTTTCAGGAAAATGGTGGAAAGCAGAAACAAAAAAGGCGCGGTCTCCCGCGCCTTCAAAATCACTGCTTAATAAATTCGATCAGAGCGCGACGTCAGCGACGACTTTTTGCTCTTTTTTCGGTGCAGCATTTGTCTCTGCAGCCGGTGCAGGTTCAGCCGCTTTAGGTTGCGGGTTGTCCAGCATCAGAACGCGGCTGGTGTCGCCCAGTTCTTTCTCGGTGGCGGCGACGTTGCCGTTCAGCTCAGTGCCGTAAGAAGGGATGATTTCCTTCAGTTTCGCCTGCCATTCCGGCGTTGCAACTTTGTCTTTGAACACTTTTTCCATCAGGTGCAGCATGATCGGTGCCGCGGTAGACGCGCCCGGTGATGCGCCCAGCAGCGCGGTAATGCTGCCGTCTTTGGAGCTGACTACTTCAGTGCCCAGACGCAGCACGCCGCCTTCTTTCTCATCTTTCTTGATGATCTGCACGCGCTGACCGGCTTCCCACAAACGCCAGTCTTCTTTCTTCGCATCCGGGAAGTATTCACGCAACGCATCGAAACGGTCTTCGTCGGACAACATCACCTGGCTGACCAGATATTTCACCAGATCAAAGTTGTCGATACCCACGTGGGTCATCGGCATGATGTTGGAGAAGTTGACGCTGCCGAACAGATCCCACAGGGAACCGTTTTTCAGGAATTTGCTGGAGAAGGTCGCGAACGGCCCGAACAGCAGAACCTGTTTACCATCAAGAATACGGGTGTCGAGGTGCGGCACGGACATCGGCGGGGAGCCGACGGCAGCTTTACCGTACACTTTCGCCAGATGGCGTTTCACGATTTCCGGGTTCTCAGTCACCAGGAACTGGCCGCCAACCGGGAAGCCGCCGTAGTTATCCGCTTCAGGAATACCGGATTCCTGCAACAGGGTCAGGGACGCGCCGCCCGCACCGATAAAGACGAATTTCGCCTTGATGACGCTTTCTTTGCCGTCATTTTTCAGGTCAGCCACCGTCACGTTCCAGGTGTTATCCGGGTTACGTTTGATACCGCGCACTTCATGGCCGAGGCTCAGCGAGAAGTTGGGTTTTTTCTGTAGCGAGGCCACCAGCTGACGGGTGATTTCACCGAAGTTCACGTCGGTGCCGATCGGAATACGGGTCGCCGCGATTTTCTGTTTCGGGTCACGGCCTTCCATCACCAGCGGGATCCACTGTTTGATTTGCGCCGGGTCTTCTGAATATTCCATGCCGCGGAACAGCGTGCTTTGTTGCAGCGCCGCGAAGCGTTTACGCAGGAAATTGATGTTGTCATCGCCCCACACAAAGCTCATGTGCGGCGTGCTGTTGATGAAGGAACGCGGGTTGTGCAGAACGCCGTTCTGTACCTGATAAGTCCAGAACTGGCGGGAAATCTGGAAGGATTCATTGATTTCGACCGCTTTGGAAATGTCGATGCTGCCATCGGCTTTTTCCGGCGTGTAGTTCATTTCAGCCAGCGCAGAGTGCCCGGTACCGGCGTTGTTCCAGCCGTTGGAACTTTCGAGTGCCACACCGTCCAGACGCTCGACCATGTCGATTGACCAGTCCGGCTCTAATTCCTGAAGGTATGTTCCCAGCGTCGCGCTCATAATGCCGCCGCCGATCAGTAACACATCAACGGGCTTTTCATCTTCTGCGAACGCTGTCTGGCTGAATGCAACCACGTTAAGGCAGAGGATCATGGCGAGTATCTTTCTCATGACGTCTGTTTCTCTGAATGTTTAGTTTTAGTTTTGCAGGTGAAAGCTATCCAGATTCCCTGGATAAACGAAATCAACAACCCGGTGCGGTGGGGAAATAAGCGATTATTTCCTCAGAGTCTGAAAGGACAATAATGGGGAGTAACGAAAACCGCGGTGAACAACGACAAATCAACCACACAAATGTTACCGAATACTCATATTATCGAGATTTCGTAAACAATTTAACATCGTCGTTACGTGCATTAAAAATAGTTTAATACTTTAAATAATTACATAAGTTAGTTTCGGAGAGAAACTACTCAGGCGAGATTAGCCCGCAAAGCCGCGGCCTGCGCCGCCATAACGGCTGCGGGACTGTGGCCGATCAGCATGAAGTTGTAACCCGCCTCGCGCCAGTAAACGACGTTCATTTTTTGCCGGATTTCACTTTCCTGCGCCGTATTATTCCGGTGTTCGCTGCGGGTAATGCACAGCGCCATCGGCCCGTAGCGCGCATCAAGGTAAGTGATCTGCGCAATATCGTAGTCGTCGTAATGCAAAATACGGGCGTTTTTCAGCTCAGCGCCCTGCACTTCCAGCGCTGCCGGGCTGAGCCCAATGCCCATCGTTTTATGTACCCGCGCCAGCTGAATTTGCTGTTGTTCAGCAGAGTCATTCACGTCCGCCAGTGTCTGCGCGGTGTACAGCGACATGTAATCCGCCACGCGATCACGCCAGTTGTCTTTGGAAGATTCGCCGGAAAGCAGCGCGGAATAGCGTCCGGCGAGCAGCCCGACGGCCATAAAGCTGACCGACGCCGCCAGCAACGCACGGCGGCTGAATCCGCGCGAACGGGCAACCGGTGCATCCGGTATCGCGTCCAAAGCTGCCTGCAAACGCCCCACCGGCGCGTCCTGCAACATCGACCCGAACGCATCGTGGAAAGGTAAATTGCTGCGCGCCATCTGCTCCAGACGTCCGGCCAGAAGGTCGTCTGCGGCGAGCCGTGCATCAAACTGCGCCCGCTGATTTTCGCTCAGCCGGTTATCGAGGTAGGCGACCAGAACTTCATCGGAGAATGGCGCTTGCGGGATTTCGCGGGTCATTTTTTCTCTCCCTGTTGTGACTGAGCGCCGGAACCGGTGTCTTTTGCCAGCGAAAGCCGGGCAGCCGCCAGACGGCTCATAATGGTGCCAATAGGCACTGACAGCGTCATTGCCGCTTCCTGATAGGTAAAACCTTCGACATACACCAGAAACACCGCGTTCCGCTGGGCTTCCGGCAGGGCATTCACCCGCTGCATCACCTGCGTATGCCAGCGCCGGTCTTCAAAAGAGAACGCATCGGCGGGCATGTCGGTTTCACTGACATCGACAAATCCCTGCCCCTGACGGACGTGCTGCGCCCTGAGTTCGTTGACCCATATGGAATGCAGAATCGAAAAGAACCAGCGATCGGCACCGGCGCGATCAACCACCTGCGCGCAGCGTTCAAGTGCCCGCACGCAGGTCGATTGCACCAGATCATCTGCCACGTCCGGCTTGCGCGATAACACCATCGCGTAACGCCACAGACGCGCCAGACACTGACTCAGTTCATGACGTAAATCGGTGGGTGAAATTTAGCGTTTCCCCGTTTCAGGATTCAGGATGTCCGTCGATAGCCGCGCTCAGATCGCGATACTCTTCGCAGCCGGTGCCGCACAGGCCTCTGATGGTCGCCAGTTGCGCTTTCGCGAGATCAGGACGCCCTTTAATCATATAAGCCTCGCCGAGATATTCCCGGACTTTGGCGTAATTTGCGTCAATCGCAATCGACTTCTGATAATAGCGGATGCCTTCGTCGGTACGTCCGAGTTTGCGGGTGGCGTAGCCGCGATAGTTCCAGGCTTCTTTGGTGTTCGGGTCTTTCAGCGTGTCGAGCACCGTCAGCGCTTCCTGATACCGGCCCGATTTCGCCAGATGGTAGGCGTACTGGGTTTTGTCCTGATCGGAAATCATGCCGCCTTTATCCACCATGCAGCTTTTGGTTTTGCTGTCGTAGATTTGCCCTTTCGGGCAGTCCGGCGTTTTTTTCTCATCAGAATCATCACCCATCGCGTGCGCGGCGACACTGAACATCAGCAAATTACCCGCCAGACACACCACCGACAACGCCTGAATCACTGTTTTTGTCTTCATAGTTTTTGTCTTCCTGTAGGGGAGAGATTATTTACGGGCGGCTGACGCGGCCCGGCAGCATGCGGCGCAAAATGCCGTCGCGGAGAACGTAGTGATGGAACAGTGCGGCCAGCGCATGTACGCCCGCCAAAACAATCAGCGCCCAGGCCACATTGTTGTGTAACGTGCCGAAGGTTCGGGTCATCACACCGTCGAAATTGAAAACGTCAGGAATGGGGAAAAGCCCGAAGAAGTAGAAAGGCTCGGCCTGAGACCAGCGGAACAAAAAGCCCAGCACGATCTGCGTGACCAGCAAAATGTAGAGCGCCAGATGGGTCAGATGCGCCGCCGCTTTCATCATCACCGGCATGGCGACAGGTTCCTGTTTGCTGCGCCCGGTGCTGACCGTAAACAGACGCCAGAGCAAGCGCCCGAGGATAATCGCCGCCAGTAAAATCCCGACAGAAATATGCACGGATTGCAGCCCTTTGCGCAGCGGCGTGCCGCGCTCAAGCACTTCCCAGATATGCGCGCTGGCAAACAGAAAAATGACGCACAGCGCCGTCAGCCAGTGCAGAAGAATGGTCAGCCCGTCGTAACGGTGGCGGGAAACAGAAGTGGAAGTTTGCATAAAAAACGGTGCCCGTAAGTGTTCGATATGAGGTAAACACCTGAGCACCGCTTTTTATTCGGTATGAGGGAAAAATAATTTTCAGAAATCGTTAAACACTGGTCGTCCGGTTGCGTCCGTTGGTTTTGGACTGATACAGCGCACTGTCGGCCACAATGATATTTTCCTGCCAACTTTTGTCTGGCTGGTAGTTCGCCACGCCCAGCGATACGGTGATCTTGAAGGGTTCACCGTCGGCGTTGGTAAAGACCGTGCTTTCGACCGCGCGGCGGATACGCTCACAGCATTTCACGCATTCGTACGTGTTGCCGCTGGCAATCAGAATCACAAATTCTTCGCCGCCAAAACGCGCCAGAACGTCGTCTTTTCGCAGCATCATCCGCGCCACATTCGCCACGCGCACCAACACGTCATCGCCGATCGCATGCCCGTAGGTATCGTTCACTTTCTTGAAGAAATCGATATCCAGCATCGCCAGTCCGAATCCGCTGTGGTTTTTCTGCACCGCTTTCAGGTGTTCTTCCAGCCCCATACGGTTAAAGGTTTTGGTGAGGAAATCCATCGACGAGTTTTCTTTCTCGCGGAAGAACGCGCGCACGTAGCGGAATTTACCTCCCAGCCCGTGGTAACAGATAAACATGCAAAAAAGCGTGACCAGCTGGTAGCCAAGTGAACTCCAGATAATTGCCCAGGAATTCAGATAAGGGGCCGAGACAATCAGCCGGATCACGAGGACTATCGACGTCGCGATAGCGAAGGTGCGGATGTTGTTGTCGCGCCATGGCCGGAAATAGCAGATGCCCGCAATCATCACCGCGACAAACAGGTTATCGATAGTGAACATTCCGGTGAGGAAGAATTTCAGCATAAACCCACAGAGCACGCTGAACCAGCCGACGTAGAACACGCAAATCACCAGCGGGATCATCTCAAAGCTGTAATACACCGTGCCGCTGAGTCGGAACAAATCGCGATCCAGAAAAGCCGCCACGGCGCCGCAGAGCACTCCGAACAACACACGCTTGTAGAGCGGGGAGTTAGGCCCGAGCGGGCTGTCGCTGCTGAGGAAAAAATAGAAAAACACCAGGCTGGCGTAAGTCACGCAAATATTAATGTAAAGCGCATCCAGCGACTTGATCACTTGTTCCATACAACTCCTGAAACCCGTTGCGAACCGGACAACAAAAAATCCGTGACAAGGGCGGAAAATAACCTTCGATAGTGTGAAAGATAGCCTATATATAAAGTGAAGACGGCAGCAACTCCGGCCTGTCTTCGGCGGAATTTCATCTTAAGCCGGAGAAAATACCCGTTATTACACATTAAAGTTTTGTTTTGAATAACCGATATCCGTAATAGGCACTTTTTATTTCGAGGGCTGTACGAACATATTGTGATCATTGCATATAGAGGTGTGGCAGGTGAGCGAAGTATCCCGAGAGTCGTTTGCTAAGCGGAACACGCTGGCAATCTTGTCCGTACTGCGTGACTTGAAGAAGAACCAGACGCTGGTCATGGTCAGTCACGCCCGCGGGCAATTTATCAGTAAAATTTTGGACGTTGATTCTGACAACCATCAGTTTTTGTTCGATCTGGGCAGCTCAGATTATGAAAACGGTCTGGCGATCAATGCCGGGACGCTGAACTTTGTCGCGGAACCTGCCGGTGCGAAAGTGGAATTTGCCTGCGGTCAGGTACGTCAGGTGACGTACGAAGGTTTGCCGACGTTTACCTGCGACATTCCCCCCGTTCTGTATTTTATCCAGCGCCGCGAGTATTTCCGCGTGAACGTTCCCTGGCTGCCGGATTACCGTTGCAGCGGAAAGCTGCCGGATGCCTCAGAGTTTGCCTGGCGCGTGCGCGATATTTCCCTCGGCGGTCTTGGCCTGGAAATTGACGGCACAACGCCACCGGAAATGGCTTCCGGCGCGGTGCTGAAAGATTCGCTGATTCAGCTGGCGGAACTCGGCTCGTTCAAGCTGGATTTGCAATATATCGGCTCGATGCCGCGTAAATCTGTCAGCAACAAAGGCGAAACCGTCAGCACGCAGCGGCTGAGTTTTAAGTTTCCGCATTTGTCGCCCGCGCAGGAACGTGACCTGCAACGGGCGATTTTCGAGCTGGAAAAACAGCAACATCTCAAAGCCAGGCGTTTCCAGGAAAGTTAACGTTCAGATCTGAGAGAAACGGCTCAGATAAACATTCCGCCCGACGCTTCTACGCGCTGGGCGTTCATCCAGCCAGCTTCATCGCTGAGCATCAGCGCCACCATCCCGCCGATATCATCCGGCAAACCGGCACGCCCGAGTGCGGTGTTCGCGGAGACAATCTGGTTCACCTGCGGATTGTCACGCACCATTCCGCCGCTGAAATCCGTTTCAATCGCTCCCGGTGCCAGAACGTTGGCGGTGATACCGCGCGCGCCCAGCTCTTTCGCCTGATAACGCGTCAGCACTTCGATTGCGCCTTTCATGATGGCGTAAGCCGAAGAGCCCGGCAGCGCAAACCGCGCCAGACCGCTGGAAATATTCAGAATACGGCCACCGTCGGCCATCAGCGGCAACAGTTTTTGCGTGAGGAAGAACGGCCCTTTCAGATGGACATTCATCATCAGGTCAAACTGTTCTTCGGTGGTGTCAGTGAACGCTTCATGCAGCCCTACGCCCGCATTGTTGACCAGAAAATCAAAAGTTTCGCGCTGCCAGACCTGCTGAAGCTGCGTTTTCACATCAGCCACAAACGCATTAAACGAACCGGTTTCGCCGGTATTGAGCGCTAAAGCCACCGCCTTTCCACCTGAGGCTTCCACGTTCTGCACCACGGCTTTCGCCGCGTCGATCTGACTGTGGTAAGTGAAAATGACGTCTACCCCCTTTTTCGCCAATTTTTCAATGGCATTCCGGCCTAAACCACGGCTTCCGCCGGTTACGATAGCGATTTTACGATTCATTTCAGACCTCATTGGCATTTGGTAGGTTTTCGTTGTTTAAAACACAGCCTATTGGACTCCTCTGTAATGATAAATAGTCCATAATGAGTTTCACTGTCTCAAAACCAACAACAATCGGGCAAAATGTGGATAAAATTCAATCAATGAAGGTTTTCGTTCGCGTCGCGGAATTGAGCAATTTTACCCGCGCCGCCGAAAGTCTGGGATTACCCAAAGGCAGCGTGTCGCGGCTGGTCCAGCAACTGGAAATCCGCATGTCCGCCCGTTTGCTGCACCGTTCCACGCGCCGCGTTCAGCTTACGCAGGACGGTCAGGTGTTTTATCAGCGCTGCAAAGAACTGCTTTCGAGCATGGACGAACTCGAATCGATGTTTCAGTCGAACCCGGCGAGCATCAGCGGGCGGCTGCGCGTGGATATGTCGGTCGGCATGGCGACGCATCTGGTGTTGCCGCGTCTGGCGGAGTTTCTGAACCGCTATCCGGCGCTGGAAATCGAACTGAGCAGTACCGATCACCGTGTGGATGTGGTGCGCGAAGGGTTTGACTGCGTGGTGCGCAGCGGCACGTTGAAGGATTCCGGCCTGATCGCCCGCCCGCTGGGGCATCTGAGCGTGATTAACTGCGCAAGCCCCGGTTATCTGCAACGCTACGGCACGCCGGATCATCCCGATCAGCTGGCGCAGCACGCGATGGTGCATTACGAACAAACGCTCGGCAGCCATACGTCTGCGTTTGAATATCTCGACGGCAAGCAGGTGAAAACCGTCAAAAGCGGCGGTGCGGTGACGGTCAACAGCACGGAAACCTATGTTTCAGCCTGCGTGGCCGGTCTGGGGATTATTCAGGCGCCGCTGATTGGCGTTCGTAACGCGCTGGCGGGTGGCCAGCTGGTGAGTATTTTGCCGCAATTCCGTGCGCCGCCGATGCCCGTGACGCTGGTTTATCCGCACCGCCTGAACCTTTCGCGGCGCGTCAAAGTCTTCATGGACTGGCTGACAGATATAACCCAAACGTTCATTGCCTGAGCGGTTAAACCCGCCGGATATCACCCGGACGGCTCAGGCGTCTATACTTAAGACTGGATGCACTTTTAAGGACAACATGGATCAATGCCCATTATTTCTAAGCAAGAACCGGTAAAACAGGAAACACCCGCCCCGCTGATTAACATCAAAACCGGCAATTCGACGGTGGATAAAAACATCGGCAGATTCTCACGGCTGGTGGAATACGTTCAGTCCTGGGGCTGGGTCGCGCATTTGCTGCGGGCCACGGAACGTTTCAACGATCGTCTGGGCAGCCAGTTTGGTGCGGCGATCACCTATTTCTCTTTCCTCTCGCTGATCCCGATTCTGATGGTTTCCTTCGCCGCCGTGGGTTTCGTGCTGGCGTCCAATCCGGATCTGCTGGCCGGTCTCATCAATAAAATCGTGAACAGCATCAGCGACCCGAATCTGGCGAATACGCTGAAAAGCACGGTCAATACGGCCATTCAGCAACGCACCGCCGTCGGGTTATCCGGCCTGCTGATTGCGCTGTACTCCGGCATCAGCTGGATGGGAAATCTGCGCGAGGCGATCCGCGCGCAGTCGCGTGACGTCTGGGAACGCAATCCGCAGGATCAGGAGAAGATTTACCGCCGCTACATTCGCGATTTTATTTCGCTGACCGGGCTGGTGCTGGCGCTGATCATCACGCTGTCGCTGACGTCTATTGCCGGTGCGGCGCAAAAAACCATTGTGGATGCGCTGGGGCTCGGCGGTATCGAGTGGCTGAGACCGGTGATGACCAGTATTGCGCTGGTAATTTCCATTGCGGCCAACTATCTGCTGTTCCTGTGGATTTTCTGGATGTTGCCGCGCCATAAACCGCGCAAGAAAGCCCTGCTGCGCGGCACGCTGCTGGCGGCGATTGGCTTTGAGGTGATTAAATTCGTGATGACCATGACACTGCCGAAACTGGCCACCTCGCCTTCCGGCGCGGCGTTCGGGTCGGTCATTGGCCTGATGGCGTTCTTCTATTTCTTCGCCCGTCTGACGTTGTTTGTCGCCGCGTGGATTGCCACCGCGAAATACAAAGATGACCCGGTAATGCCCGATCATGGGAAAAAAGGCGCAAAAACGGCCAAAACGACATCGGGAAACGACAGCGAATACACGCCTGACGACCTCATCGTGCCAGATGAAATGCATATAACCGCCGTTAACTCTGGAAAAGAAGTCAAAAAGCAGTGAATAACACCAGATAGCACTTCTCACTGCCCTTAAAACCAGAATAACTGACTAATGGCCGTACTTTTATTTCACGGTTTTGCAGTCAGTTACTCTGAATTTGTTCCATTGAGCAAACTTATGATTTGCAAACGGGCAACGCCAAAAAAGATTCCCCCGATCCCGCCCGAAATGCCGTTTTTAGGCATTTCTCCCTCGTTGAAAACCCGTCTGGCTGTGCATAAGATGCCCTTTCACCACACATTTATTTACAAACCCTCTATTTCATCAACAACAAATAAGAAACACTTATGCAAGCCTCCATCGCTCAAGAATTAGAAGCTGACGCCAACCTGGTGAATCAGAACTCACGCGGAAAAGTCATCGTTGCGTCGCTGATCGGGACGGCCATCGAGTTTTTCGACTTTTACATTTATGCCACCGCTGCGGTGATCGTGTTCCCGCACATCTTCTTCCCGCAGGGCGACCCGACGGCCGCCACGCTACAGTCGCTCGCCACTTTCGCTATCGCCTTTATTGCGCGTCCGATTGGCTCCGCGCTGTTCGGGCATTTCGGCGACCGCGTAGGGCGTAAAGTGACGCTCGTGGCGTCCCTCCTGACCATGGGTGTTTCCACCGTTGTCATTGGCCTGCTGCCGACTTACGCGACGATTGGCGTTTTCGCACCGATGCTGCTGGCGCTGGCGCGTTTTGGTCAGGGTCTCGGTCTGGGCGGCGAATGGGGCGGCGCGGCATTGCTCGCAACGGAGAATGCGCCACCGAAAAAACGCGCGCTGTATGGTTCTTTCCCGCAGCTTGGCGCGCCGATTGGCTTCTTCTTCGCTAACGGGATGTTCCTGCTGTTGTCCTGGCTGCTGACCGACGAACAGTTTATTTCCTGGGGCTGGCGCGTGCCGTTCCTGCTTTCTGCGGTGCTGGTGCTGGTTGGCCTTTACGTGCGTGTTTCCCTGCATGAAACGCCGGTCTTCGCTAAAATTGCCAAAGCCGGTAAACAGGTAAAAGTGCCAATTGGCACGCTGTTCACCAAATACAAAAAAGCGACCCTGCTCGGCACGTTCATCATGGTGGCAACGTATACGCTGTTCTACATCATGACCGTGTATTCACTGGGTTACGGCACGGCAGCCCAGCCCGCCGGCCTGGGCATTCCGCGTAATGAATTCCTGCTGATGCTGATGATTGGCGTGGTCGGTTTCGGCGTAATGGTACCGATTGCCGGTCAGCTGGCGGATAAATTTGGGCGTCGCAAAACGATGATCTGCATTACCTTGCTGATGATTGTTTTCGCACTGTGCTTCCCGACCATTCTCGGTTCAGGCTCGCAGGCGCTGGTGATGGTCTTCCTGCTGTGCGGTTTTATGGTGATGGGGCTGACGTTTGGTCCGATGGGCGCGCTGCTGCCTGAACTGTTCCCGACAGAAGTCCGCTACACCGGCGCATCCTTCTCCTATAATGTGTCTTCGATACTGGGTGCGTCCGTCGCGCCGTACATCGCCACCTGGCTGGCAACTCATTACGGGTTGTTCTATGTGGGCGTTTATCTGGCCTTTATGGCAACGCTGACGCTGGTCGCGCTGCTGCTGTCCAAAGAAACTGCCCATCAGTCGCTGTAACTGATCCGGACACCGTGCCAGGTTTTTCGCCTGGCACGGTGCCTTCTGCGAAGGTTTCTTATGCGTTTACGACGATTAGTTTTGCCTGCCCTGCTCCTGCTTATCATCATTGCCGCCGCTTTCTGGTATTTCTGGCCCCACTCTTCCAATCCTAACGCCTTGTGGAACATCATCAGCAAAAAATGCGTGCCGAATCAGCGCAGCACGGGCAAACCCGATCCCTGCGCGCAGGTGGATGAACAACACGGATTTGTGGTGCTGAAGGATCTGAACGGGCCATTGCAGTATTTACTGATGCCCAGCGCGCGGATCACCGGTATGGAAAGCCCGGCGCTGCTGGAGCCGGAAACGCCGAACTTTTTCAATCAGGCCTGGAATGCGCGGCATTTTATGGCGGATAAATACGGCAAACCGATTGATGACAGCAATATCTCGCTGGCGATTAATTCACAATACGGACGCTCGCAGAATCAGCTGCACATCCATATTTCCTGTCTGTTGCCGCAGGTAAAAACTACGCTGGCCAGAGAGGGCGCGCAGATGGGATACAACTGGCAGGAACTGCCGGAAAAACTGCTGGGCCACACCTATCTGGCGCGTAAAGTAACACCTGCCGAGCTCAATGAGAAAGGCGCGTTCAGAATTCTGGCGCAAGGCGTGCCGGACGCAGATAAAAAAATGGGCCACTTCGGCATGGCGATGGTCAGCCTGCCGGGCGGCGACTTCCTGCTGCTCGCCAGCGAGCGCGATTTACTCAAACTCAACAACGCCTCGACCGAAGAAATCCAGGATCATAGCTGCGCAGTACTGGATCCGGTGCCCCGGTGAAATCAGCTCCTCCCTTTCGCCGGGAGGAGCGTATCAATCACTTCTCTTTCATCTGCTGCAATATCGGACCGCACTGGTTTTCTTCGTTGTCGCTTGGGGAAATCAGTGCGAGCAACGCAGCGGCCGGGGCGACGACCGCGCCGAGCGCGACGGCAGCAGCGCCACGGGCGATCAGCGGGCCGGGTTTTACACCGGCGTCCGGATTTTTATACGTGCCGCGGACATACAGCGGTGAACGCAGCGTCAGAATACGCACGCCCTTACTTTCCGGGTTGATCGACAAATCCAGACGTTCCGTCGCCATATTGGTGCTACCGGTAATGTTGATCACCGCATTCTCGGTATCGAACACAAACAACCGTGGCGTTACAAGCCCGTTTTTGACGTTCACGTTGGCGGCGGCGCAGTTGATCGCCACTTCGTCATCGCCGAACAATTTGCTGACCACGTAGTTCCCCACGTTCAGCCCGGCCAGTTCCATCAGACCCCGGCTGATCACGCCGTCGTTGATGAGAATTTTCATGTCGCCGTTGCTGGTGCCGAGCAACGCGGCCACCGAATTCCCGGTGCCGGTCAGCGTCGCATCGCCATTGAGATCGCCCAGACTGCGCTCCATCGACTGTACGCTCGGCAGCAACTGTTTCAGTTTCAGCTTACGCGCATGAATATCCGCACGCGCCTGCATCGGCGATTTGTCGCCCTCCAGCCGGATGGTGGAATTGAGATTACCGCCCGCCACGCCAAAACGCAGAGGGTCGAGCAGAATTTCGCCGTCGGTGAGTTTCAGGTGCGTGCTTAAATCGCTCAGCGGCAGCGATTTACCGTGCTCAATACGTTTGGCGCTAAATTTCACATCCGCGTCCATCACGCGCCAGCTTTTGGTATCAAACTTCTCTACCGGCAGCACTTTGTCAGAAGGCTGACGGGTCGTTTCGCCACGTTTCGCTTTATCCGTATTGGAATCAGCCCCGATCAGCGGCGCGAGATCGGCAAAACGCAGCTGTTTGGACACCACGTCGCCGGTGAGTTTTGGCCTTGGTTTGCTGGCCTCATAGGTCAGCGAGCCGTGAATATCGCTGTCGCCAATCTCGCCGTTAAAGTTCTGATAACGGTAAATGGCGCCGTTCTTCCCGTGCAATGTTGCCGACAAATGGCCGTCGGTAGAATACGGCGGCGTTTGCGGCAGCAGGACGCCGGTCAGACCGTACAAATCAGACAGCGTCTGCCCGGAGAATTTCAGGCGTAAATCCAGACCGCCGAGGTTCATCGGATCCTGCAATGTCCCGGCGACGGCTACGCGGGTTTTCCCCGAACGCACATCCGCCTGTAACGGAAACAGCGCGTCAGGGTCTTTCAGCGCCAGCATTCCGCCAATTTTCCCGCTGCCCGACAGGGATTCGCCGTTGTATTTCCCGTCCACTTTCCAGCCAAACACGTAAGGCGGGGTTTTGGTTTTCGGCGCATCTTTCTTATCGCCGATCACTTCCGTAAACGGCAGCGGTTTACCCAGCGGATCAATCACGGCGCGGAAATCGGCTTTGAGTTTGGCGTCTTTATAGTCAATCTGCCCGCGATCAAACACGATATCGTTGAGAGTAAATGACCAGGCTGATGGCGGCTGCGCAGGGTCTTTGGTGTCGCTGTTAGCGAGATTGAACGTCCAGTTATTTTTGCCGTTATCCAAACGCAGCAGCGAGGCATCCGGCTGTTTCAGCCAGATGCGTGGTATCAGCACTTCTTTGTGCAGCAGCGCGAGCGGCGCAATGCTGGCATCAACGCGGGCGAGTTTCACCATCTGCGCGTCTTTTTCGCCGGTCTGAACGTCGGAAGGGTTTCCGAGCACGATATCTTCCGCATGGATGTGAGGCCAGGGAACCCACGCCCGCCAGCCCGCTTCATCTTTTTGCCGCGACCAGTCCACGCCCAAATCACCGCGGATCGCGAATTGCCGGTTGAGCTCAGTACTGACCTTTTGATTTATCGTGGGTTTGAGGCGGTTCCAGTCGAACATCGCGATGAAAATCACGATGGCAATCAACAGAATAACAATCACACCGACAACCCAGGAGATCACTTTACCTGTGCGCGTCATAACGCTGTTCCTTTCAAACAGTTAACGAATCCCAGAGTTTAACCATAGTTGAATTCGTCACAGCTTGCCGGAAACGGTCTGCATCAGGAGGGATAAAACGTGAAGGAGGGGCAGTGATAACGCCTTAAAAATCAGCGTGATGATAATGCATCACACCACATCAACTCACCCGGCATTTTGAGACTTAGCCTCAGCGAGTTAGGTGTGATTCATTATCCTTTGAAATGTATTGGCAGATTATCCAGATGGTCGAAAACAACGGGTCGCGCCAGATAATAGCCCTGAGCGGCCAGCGCATCAGAATTACGCACCATCGCCCATTCAGCGGCGGTTTCGACCCCTTCGATAATGACGCCTTTGCTGTAGCGCTTCATCAGCGTCACCAGCGTGTAAAACAGGCGCGAGCCTTCTTCGCTCTGACCCAGCAGAATAAACAAATCGCGGGCAATTTTGATGTATTCGTAGTGCCAGGTGGTGAAGGAAGAGAAGTTGGCAATGCCCTGACCAAAGTCATCGAGCCATAACCGGTCGGATTGTTCAATCTGGGACAACGGAATGCTCAGCGCATGTTCAGCACTTTCGACCAGTTCAAAACGGACGTATGGCATCGCGTTGATTTGCGCTTGCAGCGCAGAATCAGACTGCAACATTTCCAGCACCTGACCATCGACGTTGATTGACGCCAGTAATTCGTTATCGATGAACAGATTTTGCCAGCGCTGCAACAGGTTAAGTTGTTCCT
This sequence comes from Rahnella sp. BCC 1045, assembly GCF_019049615.1. Classification (NCBI taxonomy): domain Bacteria; kingdom Pseudomonadati; phylum Pseudomonadota; class Gammaproteobacteria; order Enterobacterales; family Yersiniaceae; genus Rahnella; species Rahnella sp. BCC 1045. Next base: position 17,720 of record NZ_JAFMOZ010000105.1, read on the forward strand.
GAACGATTTGCAGGCGTTTACCGACAGCGATCGCGACAAAATATTCTTCGGGCGAAATGAATTTATGCGGGTTCGCAGGGTGGAAAACCCCGGTCAGCAATTCAATCCCCAACAGTTTTCCTGTAGTGCGATAAATCGGCTGAAAACGGTACACTCTCTGACATTGACGCCAGTAAGACTGTGCTTTTACGCGTTCGATAGCGGTAAAAGAAGGCGTAATCAGCCCTAACATCATCTTAGTTATCATATTTTTCTGCCGTCATGAATAAGAATCAGATCATCAGGGGACATGCGGCAACATGTGTTGCGTGACTACAAGGTGATTAGTAGCCCGATTTCCTGGCTTTCATTAGTAGAGATATCTATCGGCGCTGCGCGGGGAAACTTTAATCACTCCGCATTTCTCGCCGTTCTGCCCGCATAAAAAACCAAAAAGGCTGGCTGGCGGTTCTTTTCATCCGCTTCTACAGTGGAGAACTGACCGCACGTTATTTCCCTTTTGCTTACCCGATACGGAGAAAAAAATGCCCTACGTGAATATCAAAATCACCCGAGAAGGCGCAACCGTCGAACAAAAAAAGGCACTTATCGCCGGCGTGACCCAGCTGCTGGCCGATACGCTGGGTAAAAATCCGGCCACCACGGTTGTGGTCATTGATGAAGTCGATACCGATAACTGGGGGATCGGGGGCCGACCGGTGACCGAACTGCGTAAAGAAAGCCAGTAGCCTTCCCACGGTGATGCCCAGGTGGAAGTTCTGCTGCTTCCACTTTTACCCTCCTTTTATTTCATTTTTTCGCTTCCTGCCTAAAAAAATAAAACCTCGTTTTAATTTATTTGACTGACCGCATTCTTATGAAGAGACTAGAGCGCAATAATGACGGTCTTTTCTTTCGTTTTAATGTTTCAGACATAGGCCAGGTACAATGACCAGCAAAAATATTGCCGTTATCGGCGAATGCATGATCGAATTGTCTCAGAAAGGCGATGCCCTTCACCGTGGTTTTGGTGGCGACACGCTGAACACGTCTGTTTATATTTCCCGCCAGGTTTCGCCTGAAGCGCTGAACGTTCACTACGTGACAGCGCTCGGCAATGACAGTTTCAGCAATGAGATGTTGCAGGCGTGGCAGCAGGAAGGTGTCCACACCGCGCTGACGCAGCGTCTGGAAAACAAACTACCTGGCCTGTATGTGATTGAAACGGACAGCACCGGTGAGCGCACGTTCTACTACTGGCGCAACGATGCCGCCGCGCGTTACTGGCTCGACAGCCCGCAATCCGAAGAGATTTGCCAGAAGCTGGCAGAGTTTGATTATCTGTATCTGAGCGGGATCAGCCTGGCAATTCTGAACGATGAAAGCCGTAAACGTCTGATGACACTGCTGCAAGCGTGTCGTTCACGCGGCGGAAAAGTCATTTTCGACAACAACTACCGTCCGCGCTTATGGGCGAACAAAGAGCAAACGCAGGCGGCTTACAACGCCATGCTTTCCTGCACGGACATCGCATTTCTGACGCTTGATGACGAAGATATGCTGTGGGGCCAGAAGCCGTACGACGAAGTGATAGCCCGCACCCACGCGCTTGGCGTCAGTGAAGTCGTGGTAAAACGCGGCGCTGACAGCTGCATCGTATCCAGCGCCGAAGGCGAACTATACGACGTTCCGGCGGTTAAATTACCGAAAGAGAAAGTGATTGATACTACTGCGGCGGGTGATTCATTCAGCGCCGGGTATCTGGCTGTTCGGTTAACCGGTGGCAGCGCGGTGGAAGCCGCCGTGCGCGGGCATGAGACTGCGAGTACTGTGATTCAGCATCGCGGGGCGATCATTCCTGTGGAGTTTATGCCAGGGCGGGTATAACGATTTTTCACTTGCAGTGGGGCTGCCAAAATTGACCGTGGGTATTTCGGTTTCTTTATTGCAGTGATCACTTAACTCGCTGCGCCGAAACCGCCCAAAAGGGGCCATGACGGGCCCCTCTTGGATTTCCCACGTCTTTTTACTGCGCGCTACCGCAGGCAAGACGGACATGTTCTGTCACTTAAGCGAGTGGCGCAATTCCTGGTGCTTCGCACTTCCTTCTCTCGGTCTTCGAGCCGCAGGTCTCGAAGCCGCTCCGTTCAGCAGGATTTTTGATCACGCCATTTTTAACTTTCTAAAAGCATATTGGTTTTGAATTTAAGATCGTACGGGCGTTTCAGAAAGCTTGCTGCGCGAGAGGTTCGAGACCTATGGCTCGAAACCCGAGCAAAGGTACCGCGCAGCGGCAAGATTTCCAGCCTGTCACTGCGGTTGCTGAAACATAGCCAGCGAGCGATAGCGCGGAGTGAAAAAGCGAGGAGAGATTAAAGAGAGGAAAAGCACTTTCCTCTCTTTATCGGTTTCGGCGCGGTGAGTTAAGTGAGCGCTGCACTTAAAAAACCGAAACTTTCACCCATCCCAACCGGGAATAAATAAGGGATTCTCCCTTATTGCGCACTCGCCGCCGCCGATGCCGCCGGCACATCACCCGCTGCCGGAACGCTCTCCACCGGTGCCATCACTTTGTCATATACCGCCCGCAGTTCACCCGCATTCAGTTCTGGCTCACCTTTAGGTTGTGCGATAAGCATGGCAGGTTCGCGGGAAAGCTGTTGTTTCAGCTCCTGATTCAGCACCGGCAGCGTCAGCGTACTAAGGAACTGCTGACGCAATTGCTGATATTGCTCAGGCGCGATGTCGACAACGCCATTTTGCTGCGAGCGTAAACGCTGGCTCATCAGCACGTCGGTGTCGGTACGCGCGTAAGTGGCGAAAAGTTTGCTCAGCTGATCGTTCTTCTGCGCAATCAGCGCATCAAACTCAGCCTGAGAAATCCCTTTGTCACGCACGGCCAGAAGTTCTTCGGAAAGACGCTTGAACAGTTCGGTCAGCTTAGCCTGTGGCGCTTCAATTCGGATGGCGCACTGCGCACGCTGATACTGGACGTTGCAATCAAAACCAAGGCCAGAGCCCGGTGTTGTGGCGTCTTTTTTGTTTTCAAAAGCGCTTTTCAGGGCTTCCTGAAGATGCCAGAACAGCGCTTCGCGGGCCAGATCACTGCGCCAGTAAGCGGCCAGCGCCTGTGAATCCTGAATCGGCTGCCACGCGTTATCCCACATTAATGAGAGACGATCTTGCGTCAGGTTGCCGTCCATCGTGGTCATGGATTTGGTGGTGACTTCCGACAGCGTCGGCAACGTTTGTGGCGTCTGACGGCTGCCTTTCAGCGGCGAGAATGTCCGGTTGATTTGTTCACCCAGCGCGCGGCTGTCGACATTACCCACCACAAACAGCGTCATGGCGTCCGGTGTATACCACTGATGATAAAACTTCGTCAGGGCTTCGATATTGACCGGTTTGGTCGGCAGCTGATCCGGGCTATGCCCCACCAGCGTTGAGCCGACGATACGGGTACGCCACCAGGCATCCTGCGTATTTTGCGGCAATGAACCCACCGGATCCTGCGATTCCTGCCGCGCGGCGCTGACCAGCGCAGGCGTTACAGAGATTTTACCCGCCGTATTCGCCAGCCAGTTCAGCGCATCTTTCAGCAGCTCCGGGCGGTTATTCGGCAGGCTCAGGTTATACATCGTGAAATCATAGGAACTGACCGCGGGCGGCAATGGCCGTTGCGGATTGATACTTTGCTGCCAGAGTGATTGCAGCTCAGACGTGCTGAATCCTTCGCTGTGCATCAGCGCCAGACGCGGCAGGAAATGGGCGTAGCCCGCCTGCTGGGCAGATTCTGCCAGCGAGCCGGTGCGTACCACCAGGCGTAATTCGATACGATCGCTCGGACGTTGCGGCGTGGTCAGCAACTGCCAGGTAAATCCATTATCCAACTTGCCCTGCTGCCAGGCCGGGTCAGGTTGTAATGCTTCAGCTTGCACATGACTTGCGGCTGCTGCCAGCAACAATCCACCAACGAGTAAACGGATTTTGGTGCCCTGCATGTGAACCCCTACGTAATGACAATCTAATGTTCAAATATGCTGTCCTGCCGGTGCTGTTCGGCGAGCCCACAGGAACTGAATGCGTAAGTTAAGGACGTAAATTACAGCCCTTCGTTAGACCGCGCGTTTTTCGCAATGTCGCGCAGCCCGTGAAAATATTCTGGTAAAAAGCGCCGGAGGTGGCCTTTGAGGGAGTTATTATGAAGATAATCCACCGGTTACATCAAGTAACCGGTGGTTATTAGGGGATTTTGAGCCTAAATAAATGCGTTTTTTGGAACGGTTAGCGATATTTTCATCCGTTCAGAGACCATTATTCAGAAACCTGACGCCGATTTCTCAGCTTCCGTCAGACCTTTCTGACCATTCAGCGTCGCTTTTAACTGACCTTCGTCCAGCTGATCACACCATTTTGCAACCACGATGGTTGCCACGCCGTTACCCACCAGATTGGTCAGCGCACGTGCTTCTGACATAAAGCGGTCAATGCCCAGAATCAGCGCCAGCCCGGCAACCGGTAAATGCCCGACCGCTGACAGCGTCGCCGCCAGAACGATAAAACCACTGCCGGTCACGCCCGCCGCCCCTTTCGAGGACAACAACAGCACGACAATCAGGGTGATCTGATGCCAGATATCCATATGGGTATTGGTCGCCTGTGCGATAAACACGGCCGCCATGGTCAGGTAAATCGAGGTGCCGTCGAGGTTAAACGAGTAGCCGGTCGGGATAACCAGCCCCACCACTGATTTCTTACAACCCAAACGCTCCATTTTATCCAGCATCCGCGGCAGCGCGGATTCAGAGGACGACGTACCCAGCACGATCAGCAGTTCTTCTTTAATGTAGTTAACAAACTTGAAGATGCTGAAGCCGGTAAAGCGGGCGATAAGCCCCAGCACCACGACCACAAACAGAATACAGGTCAGGTAGAAACACAGAATCAGCTGACCGAGCTGCACCAGAGAACCGACGCCATATTTACCAATCGTGAATGCCATCGCCCCGAATGCCCCTAACGGCGCGAGACGCATGATCATATTGATGATGCCGAAAATGACCTGTGAGAAGCTTTCGATGACGTTGAAAATCAGCTGGCCCTTGTGGCCCATGCGGTGCAGCGCGAAGCCGAACAGCACGGCAAACAGCAACACCTGCAAGATATTGCCACTGGCAAATGCGCCGATCACGCTCGACGGAATGACATCCAGCAGGAACGGAATAATGCCCTGGCTCTGCGCCTGCTCGGCGTAAACCGCGACCGCCTTGGCATCCAGCGCCGCCGGATCGACGTTCATTCCCGCGCCCGGCTGGACGATATTCACAATCACCAGGCCGATAATCAGCGCCAGCGTACTGACGATTTCAAAGTAGAGCAGCGCGATCGCCCCGGTGCGCCCCACGGCTTTCATGCTTTCCATGCCCGCAATGCCGGTCACCACCGTACAGAAGATGACAGGGGCGATGATCATTTTGATTAATTTAACAAAACCATCACCCAATGGTTTCATTTGAGCGCCGAGTTCGGGGTAGAAATGTCCCAGTAAAATTCCGAGGGTGATTGCCAGAAGAACCTGAAAATACAGACTCTTGAAGAGTGATTTTTTCATAAATACCCATCCTGAAGTGATTGCGCCGCCTTCTATTTTTGTAAGGTCAAAGGTAATGAGCGGCAGCAGGGAAATAACACACACACAACATGATGGAAATATTTCGTTTCGCACTGCAATAACGGTTCATGAAAAACCAGAGCGGAAAGCATTCAGCAATAAGTAATGTAATTAAAAAAAGTAAAGGAGGGGTAAAAAAGGCCGGACAGGAAGGGGTTTCCTGCCCTTTATCGGATTCATGCGGGCTGACAGAATTTCTCTTCGAACTCTTCTTTAGAAAGCGGCGCAGAGAATAAATAGCCCTGCCCGAACCGGATATTTTCTTTCAGCAGCCACTGGCGCTGCGCTTCGGTTTCAACGCCTTCTGCAATAAGCTGAATATCCATCGCGCGGCCAATTGAGGCCACAATGTGTACCATCACTTCGTCTTCCGGCAGAACGCTGACGAAACTGCGGTCAATTTTGATCACATCGATAGGTAAAGAACGCAGGCGGTTGAGATATTCCAGCCCGGAATAGCCCAGGCCGAAATCATCCAGTTCAATCGAGACGCCCACGGCGCGGAGTTCGCTGAGCAACAACAGCGCGCGATCCAAATCATCAATGCGCGCCGTTTCGGTGATTTCCAGCACCAGCTGACCCGGATTAATTTTGTAGCGACTGAGCAGGCTGCGCAGTTCCGGCAGGAAATTACGCTGCTGAACCTGGACGCCGGATAAATTCACCGAGAGCGGTAAGGTAATGCCGCGCTGTTGCCAGTCGGCAAGAATGCCGCAGCCCAGTTCGAGGATTTTGTAACCCAGCATGCTCATTACGCCGATTTCTTCGGCCAGCACGATGAAATCGCTTTCCAGACCATAACTGCCGTTGGCCATTTTTCTGCGCAACAGGGCTTCAGCGCCCAACACCGTGCCGGTTTCCATATTGACCTGCGGCTGGATGAACAGCGTGAAATCGTTCTGTTCCATCGCGTGCAGAATTTCATTTTCCTGCAACAGGCGTTTCTGAATTTTCTCAGTGAGTTCCGGTTCGAAAAACAGAATCTGGTTTTTGCCCTGCTGATACGCCGACACTCTGGCCGCACGGGCATTCGCCATCAGCTGCTGTGCGGTCACCGGCGTTTCGCCCGTGTGCTGAACAATGCCGATGCTGCCGGTCGGATGCAGGGACATATTCCCGGAATCGCTTTCCTGCGGCGCATTAATGCGTTCCATGATTTGTCGCGCAAGGCGCATCGCCATAAATGGCCGTGGCACATCGCCCGCCAGCAACGCAAATTCGTTGTAGCTCAGACGCGCCAGCAAACAGTGTTCCGGCAGCACATCCATAATAGAAGAGATCAGCGGGCAGCTGACATGGCCGTCGTCACGCAGGCTTTCAATGCCGATCAGTAGCAGGTGGAAGCCCTTTTCCGGCTCCGACGAATGCAGCCGGTGTTGAAGGCGCAGCATAAACTGCTCGGCATTATTGAGGCTATCTTCCGCGGGCAGCAGCGCGTCATTCATGCTTTGCTGCGCTTTTTCCAGCTGCTGCTGATTACGGTTATAACTGCGCACCAGCATGCCAATTTCATCGTCTTCATGGCGCTCCGGCAGCACCAGCTGGTGATAAGGCACTTCACTTTCCGGCAGCGATTCCAGCTCTCTGGCAATGGTGCGCAGCGGTTTGACGATCAGGCGGTTCACCACCCAGCTCACCGAGATGGTGAGGATCAGTGACAGCAGGAGATAGGTTGTCAGCATGGTCGACAGCGCGCTGACGATAAACTGATACATGCGGTACGAATCCGCCTGAAGAACCAGATACGCCAGCGGCTTGGGGGCTTTAGGGCTGGCAGCCGCAGAATAAAGGGGAACAGAAATGGTGACGGGCAGATTGAAACCGCGGGTAACCCACTGCGGCACCGGTCTGCCCGGCGGGAAATGCGTGTGCAATGCAGCAATCTGATTAGGCATCACGACGTCGGCACGGCTCAGAATCCCGACCGGTTGCAGGGTATTGAGAATGTCCTGCGTTTCTTCCAGATCGACATCGAGCACCGCCTGCGACAGCGGTTCGCGGACAGAATGTGCAATATTTTCAAGTTGCTGGGCGTAATCGTCCCTCCGCTGTTGCACAAAGTGAAACAACTGGATGACGATAAAAATACAAATGGTGACTGCAGCAATACTGGATACCGCCGCCATCTGTTTAATCGTTAATGAACGCCTGACCCGCAACTTATTTCTCCATCAACTGCCGGGCTGATTTGCCCCGCATACACTAACAGGAACGGTACTTCTGCGCAGTATACCTCATAACCGGTTATTTCGAGGTGAAACACAATGTTTTGGCTATAAAAAACAACACGTTTGACCGTAAGCATCTACACTCATTATTCACAAGGGTATTTCACTGACGAAAAACATACATTACGGGTCGTAATTGAATACTTAGCAACGTAAGAAGATCCTAACATCAACTTCACTAATGTTGTTTGTGTGCTACCGATTTCAATACGAGCAACGCATTCCTCTGCTTTAACGCAAAAACACAGATAATTAATATCTAAATCTTTCTGTAACAGGCAGTTATAGGGGCATTGTTATTTATGCGTGATAATCCTATTTTTTGTAAAAAGTGCTCTATGCTGTAAAAGAGCTGATATATTAAGAAGAGTCTTATTCCCACTAAAAACTTAAACAAAATTAAACTTTTCTTATGCTTTGTTAGCGGCCTTTTAAGGTCCGTTTTGACGTCCAGAAAACACCGATATATATAATCCTAGCGGGCGGGATTTATGAATAAATATGACGACATTAAACGTTTTATGGATAAAACGAAGTTGGAAAAGCTTGATTATAAAGAGCTTAACGAAAAATCAACGGGTGAATCCATTACCGGTTCTATGAACCAATGGACGTTGATTAAACAAGTGTCAGCCAGCGAAAATCCAGCCGGACCGCTCGACAATGGCCGCACGACACAACCTACGCCTCAGTCTATTTCTGCCGATGAGTTTTCACTCGCTGCGTCGCAGCCCATGAGCGAACCTTCGTTCACGCAACCCCCGGTGAATCAGCCTCAGCAACCGTTGCCACAAGCCGCGGCCGCACAGCCCGTGCAGCAAAATCAGGCCGCACCGTTGTCATCGGAAGTCCCTCCGCCCGTGGCGGGTTTTGGATTGCTCGATGCCTTGCGTGAAACGCTGCCTCCGGTGCCGCCAAAGCCTGCTCCCGTGCAGGCCGCGCAGCCCGGAAAACATCAACCAGTTCACACCGCGCCGACGTTCCACGCCCAGTCAGTTATTCCTGACAACGGCGGAAGTCTGCTCGATTCACTGCGTAAAGTGATGCCTGAAGCACCTGTGCGGCCCGCGCATGTTCAGCCGGCCCCGGTTCAGCAAGCCGCCCCGGTTCGCAGCCAGCCCGTACAGCCTGCAGCACCGGCGTATCAACCGGCACCGGCCAGCCCGTACACAACCAGCACGGCGCCTGTTGCACCCGCGTCCCCGGCGTCTGCTGATGCTAACCAGCGCTTTAAACAAATGTTTAAACAGCGGGCTCCGCAGCCTGTCAGCGCCTATTTACATCGCGACACACCGCTTCAACCCCTGTTAGAGATGATTGCCTCATGCCGTTAGTTTGCGTTTGTTCACCGAAAGGTGGGGTGGGAAAAACCACGGTGGCCTCCAACCTGGCCTATTCGCTTGCCCGCAGTGGCAGCAAAGTTCTGGTCATCGATTTTGATGTGCAGAATGCCCTTCGCCTTCACTTTGGCGTGCCTATTTCCGATACCCGCGGCTTTGTCGCCGGTTCAGGCAATGAATCCGACTGGAGCCAGTTTATTCTCAAAGCGGGTTCAAATACCTTTGTTTTACCTTACGGAGAAGTGACGGAAGATCAGCGTCTGGAATTCGAACACCAGTTAGCCAGCGATCCGCATTTCTTACAGCGGGGATTAAATACCGTACTGAATTATCCGGGTTTAATTATTGTCGCCGATTTTCCTCCGGGCCCGAGCCCGGCGTTAAAAGCCGTTCAGGCGCTTGCGGATTTACATATTGTGGTGATGTTAGCGGATACCGCGTCATTATCTTTATTGCCATTAATGGAAAAAAATAAATTAATTGGCACGCCTTTAAATAATAAGAAAGGTGAATATTACGTCGTTAACCAAAGTGACACTCGCCGGACATTAAGCCGCGACGTGACGCAATTTTTTGAACAACGTCTGAACGAAAGATTATTAGGCACGATCCACAGGGATGAATGTGTGCCAGAGGCAAATGCCTCGCAGCGCTCTATTATTGATTTTAGTCCGGTATCGGCTTCGGCATTTGATATTGAACTGATCAGCAAAAAAGTCGCCGCTATTTTAGGGATTAAAGTCGGTGATGGTGAATTACACGCCGCGCCTAAATCTGGCAGTTATTAACTATCACTGTTAACAGCGACCCCAAAGCGATGAATAAATTCCTGTTTTCCTTACTTGTGCTTCTGCTGCTGCCGGTGGCAGCAGTGATCATCATCACCCCTATGGACAGCCAGAAACAGTACATTTTTGGTCTGATCAGCATCGGGCTGTTATTCCTGCTCGGTATCAGCAAGAGCCGCCGTATCAGCGTGGTCATGGTCATCATGTCCGTTATTATGTCGACGCGTTATATTTACTGGCGCGCGACAGAGACGCTGCATTTTAATTCAACGATAGAAGCCATCTTAGGGATCGGGTTATTCCTCGCCGAACTGTATGTCTGGATTATTTTATTGCTGGGCTACCTGCAAACCACGTGGCCGCTGAAACGTACCATCGAACCATTGCCGGATGACACCACCCTGTGGCCAACCGTTGACGTTTATATTCCGTCTTATAACGAAAGTCTGGATGTGGTGCGTGATACCGTTCTGGCCGCGCAATGTATCGATTATCCGAAAGACAAAATCAAAATATACGTGCTTGATGACGGTAAACGCGATGAATTCGCCGTGTTCTCCGCCGATGCGGGCGTGGGTTATATCACCCGTAACGACAATTCCCACGCCAAAGCCGGTAACCTGAACCATGCGATGAAACTCACCAAAGGTGAGCTGATTTGTGTGTTTGACTGCGACCACGTCGCGACACGCGCGTTTTTGCAGGCGACCGTGGGCAGTTTTCTGAAAGACCCGCGACTGGCGCTGATCCAGACGCCTCACTATTTCTACTCGCCGGATCCGTTCGAACGTAACCTTTCCGCTGGCCGCACCATGCCAAATGAAGGCGCGCTGTTCTACGGCCCGGTTCAGCAAGGTAACGATAACTGGAATGCCACCTTTTTCTGCGGTTCGTGTGCGGTTATCCGCCGCGTGGCGCTTGAAGAAGTCGGCGGTTTTGCCGTTGAAACCGTAACAGAAGATGCGCACTCCGCGCTGAAAATGCAGCGCCGTGGCTGGAATACCGCGTTTCTGGATATTCCGCTGGCCGCCGGTCTGGCGACAGAACGTCTTGGTCTGCACGTCATTCAGCGTACCCGCTGGGCGCGTGGCATGACGCAGATTTTCCGCGTCGATAACCCGCTACTGGGCCGTGGCCTGAAATGGCAGCAACGCCTGTGTTATCTGAACGCCATGCTGCACTTCCAGTTTGGCCTGCCGCGCGTGGTGTTCCTGACCGCACCGCTGGCGTTCCTGCTGTTTAACCTGAACATCATTTCCTCGTCAGCCAGCCTGATTTTTGCGTACGCGCTGCCGCATCTGGTGATGTCGCTGTACATCAACTCCCGCATGAATGGCCGGTTCCGCTATACGTTCTGGGGTGAAATCTACGAAACCGTCATGGCTTTCCACCTGATCCTGCCAACGCTGGTCACGATGTTCGCGCCAAAACGCGGGAAATTTAACGTGACCGACAAAGGCGGCCTGCTGGACGTCGGCTTCTTCGACTTCAACATTGTCAAACCGCACCTGATTGTCGCGATTCTGATGATTATCGGCATCGGTTACGGCGTAGTGCGGGCGATTTTCCATGACTACTTTGCCATCGATCCGAACGTTATTGCCCTGAACGTCGCATGGGGGAGCTTCAGCGTGCTGATTTTGCTGGCGGCGATTGCCGTGGCGAAAGAAACCCGTCAGGTGCGTAAAACCATCCGTATTGATGTCGCTATTCCGGCCATCATTCATTACGCCAATGGGATTTCACTGCGCACCACCACGATTGATATGTCGATGGGCGGCGTGCAGCTGGTAACGCCGGATGTGCGTTACATCGACGAAGAAATTGAAGAAGTTGAAATTCAGCTTTCTTCCGGTGCAGAGAGTTTCCCGGTGACGCAAATCAGCGGCAATAAAGAACGCCTGCGTCTGCAATTTGAAAACCTGCCGCTGTCGAAACGCCGCGAGCTGGTGCGCGTTGTGTTATGCCGAGCTGACGCCTGGATTGGCGAAGAGTATCCGCCGGACAACCCGTTCAAATCTCTGGTCAGCATTATCCGTTGCGTGTTTGAGCTGTTCTACAACACCTGGAAAGAGCGCCGTGCCAAAAATAAACCCGCTGACGCCACCAGCAAGAGTGAAGCAGCATGAATCGACCAAGTAAACAGACCGTAAAACGCCGTTTATCTGCTGTGCCGGGCGCGTCCCTGCTCAGGAAAATCTCCGCAGGTGTATTGCTGACCTTCAGCAGCCTGCCGTTTACTCATGCTGAAGACGCCGCGGCGCCAGCCGTGGATCCGGCGACCAGCCTTCCCGCTGCGCCATCATGGTTGCCGCCCGTCACGCCGATGCCGGATGAAAGCGCACCGGCCAGCGCAGCACCAACCACGGCAGCTCCGGCGGGCGACGCACCTCAGACCGATACAACGCCGTTGAATACCAGCAGCACCGCGCCCGACGCCGATCCGTCGGCAGCCCCTGCGCCGGTCATTCCGCTGGTTCAGCCGGTGACCAGCACTATCACCGTGGCTGAAATGGGGCAGACCAACGGCCTGACCCTCAGCGGCGGCCAGTTACAGTCCGGGATTATCTTTACGCTGCCTGCCGATGAAGTGGTCACCAACGCCCACCTGTCGCTGGCACTGAAAATTTCCCCGGCACTGATTGCCCGCGATACTACGCTGGAACTGATGCTTAACGGTCAGCCTCTGGGCAATCTGCCGCTCAATCAAAGCAGCAACGGCGGCGATGTTTACGATCTGGATATTCCGTCGGCGATGGTGGTGTCCAACAACAACCTGAGCTTCCGCGTGCATGACAGCAACACCATGACCTGCGAGAAAGATCAGTCAGACAAATATTGGGTCACAATTTTGCCGACCACCAGCATTGGTCTGGAAGGTCAGCAGCTGAATATTGGCCGCAATCTGGGTAACTTCCCGCGTCCGTTCTTTGATGGCCTGCAAATGCAGGAATCGAAAATTACGATGGGTTTCTCTGCGGCGATGAAACCCGGCGATGTCAGCGCAGCGGCGATGGTCTCTTCTTATCTCGGCATGTTGTCCGATTATCGCAGCGTCGATTTCCCGGTCATCCTGAACGATTTACCGGACCAGAACGGCATTCTGTTTGGTAAGCCAGGCGATAAAATCGGTTCACTGACGTTGCCAGCCAGCAACGGCGCATCGATTCAGATTATCGATAACCCGATTAACCCGGTTTACAAACTGCTGCTGGTACTGGGCAATGACGATAACGAACTGCGTCAGGCCGCATACCGCCTGATCAGCGGCGGTATGCCGAACAATGCCGAACGTCTGGATGTCACGCAGCAAACTATTCCGTCGAGCAAACCGTATGACGCACCGCGCTGGATTGATACCTCGCGCCCGGTCACGCTGGGCGAACTTGCGGGTAAAGATCCGGACTCCCTGATTTCCAACGGGATTTACCACGATGGCATTCAGGTCGCCTTCCGCGCCGCGCCAGACTTGTTCATGTGGGATGGCCACAACATTCCAGTGCGCATCGATTACCGTTTCCCGACGGAAAACTGGATTGATGAAGACAGCTCCCGCCTCAATGTGTCCATCAACAGCAACTTCCTGCGCAGCCTGACGGTGAACAAAGTCGGTCTGGTGGAAAATATCTGGCGTCGTCTGGGCGGTGACAGTCGTCAGGAACGTTATACCCTGCAACTCGCGCCATACCTGATTTACGGCGATAACCAGCTGCAATTCTATTTCGACATCAGGCCGAAAAAAGATGCGCCGTGCAGCATTCTGACCAGCGACAACATCAAGAGCCGTATCGATCCGAAATCCTTCATCGACCTGAGCGGAAGCTACCATTTCGCACAGTTGCCGAACCTGTCGTATTTCGTCGGTGCGTCTTATCCGTACTCCAAACTGGCTGACTTCACCGACACGCTGATGTTGCTGCCGGAAGTGCCTTCTGCCGGTGAAATCCATACGTTGCTGAATCTGGCCGCACGCGCCGGGAAAGCCACGGGTGTACCGGTGAATCACGTGCAGGTCGCCTTTGGCCTGAAAGGCGATGAAAGAAATAACGCGTTGTTTGACCGCGATATTCTGGCCGTCACCACGCTGGGCGATACGCCGTTCAACCAGCAGTTACTGGCCGATTCGCCGTTCAGCGTGAATGCCGGTTCGATGGGCGTGAAAACGCCGACGCAGGTTCAGCGCATCGTGGCCTGGCTCACCGGCGACTGGTACCGCCAGCCGGTGGATGCTGACCGTTATCTGTCCTCAACCGGCGCATGGCGCGGCTTCGTCAGCTACCGCTCACGCTGGTCAAACGATCACGTCGTGGTCGTCGCAACGGGCACGGACGATCAGCAACTGCTGAAAATTCATAACGACCTGAAATCGCCGAAAATCAACGCCAACGTGCGTGGCGATCTGGCGATTATTACCGATGAAAATGGCATCCGCAGCTTCTCCGTCGGCCAGCAATTCCCGACCGGACAGATGCCGTGGTACATGATGGTGCTCTGGTACGCCAGCACACATATTGTGATCCTCTCGCTGATTGCCACACTGGTTTCACTGCTGATTGGCCTGAGCCTGTTCGTCGTGTTGCGTCGTCATGCTGCTAAACGTCTGGGTCAGAAATGAAAAGCGTCGTCTCAAGAAGAACAACAATAACAATGAAGGTAGCCGTTACTCCCGGCTATAACCTGGCGATTACCGGAGCTGGAAAATGAAAAAACATAAACTGTCCCTGGCGGTGATCAGGGCTATTTATCTGGTAGGGATCGCCGGAGTTACAAGTTTCAGTGCCACCACGTTTGCGGCGGACACCACCAATCCGGCCATGAAAGCCCTGTTTGATCAGGCCGCTTACTGGCATGAACGCGCCCACGATGATCTGGCGAAAGATGCCTTGCAGAAAGTCCTGCTGGTAGAACCGAATAACGCGCAGGCGTTGTACCTGATGTCGCTATATTCCATGCAAAGTGGCGACAAAACGGCGGCAAACCAGTGGCGTCAGAAACTGTCCAGCGTTTCGCCGGATGACCCGCGCCTGGCTTCGCTCAACAGCGCCAAAGCGATGCAGTCCATTCCACCGGCGCAGCTGGCGTCTGCCCGTCAGATGGCGGCGCAGGGGAACGTCAGCGGCGCGCTTTCTGCCTACCGCACTATTTTCAACGGCAACCAGCCCCTCGACAGTCTGGCGACCGAATATTACCTGACCATGGCGGGCGACAAATCGCTCCAGCCGCAGGCCATTCAGGGATTACAGCAGCGCGTCGCCGCCCGTCCGGACGACACGCAGGCGCGTCTCGGACTAGGCAAAGTGCTGACGTATCAGGAATCGACCCGCCGCGACGGGATCAAACTGCTGAGCACGATGGCCGGTTCCAGCACGGAAGCCGACCGCTCGCTGCGTCAGGCGTTGTTGTGGATGGCACCGCAGGAAGATGACCGCGATTTGTATCAGGGCTATCAGGCGCGTCATCCGAATGACACCGCCGTGATGGCATACTTCCAGAAAAATATTGGCGGCGCGGCGAAGGGTCAGGGCTTTACGGCGCTCAACAGCGGCGACGTCAACAGCGCGAAAGCCAAGTTTGAAAGCGTGCTGGCCGATAACCCGAACGACGCCGATGCACTGGCCGGTCTGGGTTACATCGCGCAGCGCAGCGGAAACTTTGAAGAAGCGTCGCAGTACCTGAGCAAAGCCGCGGCACAGGGCGGCGCGAACAGTGCGCAGTTGAGCAATCAGGCGCAGGATTCTGCGTTTTATGCCCAGCTGGCGAAAGCCAAAGCCGCCGCCGCGTCTGGCAGTTATGACGCCGCGCTGGCCGCCGTTACCCCGCTGGCGTCAGTCGGCGGTGAAAAAGGTCAGTCAGCCGGTTTGCTGCGTGCAGATATTCTGCGCCGCAAAGGCGATCTGGCCGGTGCGGAACAGCAGTACAGCGCACTCGGTGACAACGCCGATGCCCGCGCTGGCCTGTTCTACGTACTGCGTCAGCAAAACAAAACGGCTGAGGCCAATCAGGTTCTGAAAACCCTGCCAGCCAGTTTGCAGGCGAAGATGAATCCGCCGACCGTGGCCGACGTCATCGAACCGATGCGCCGTCAGGCCGCGCAGGCCGTAGCAAACAACGATCCGCAGCGCGCGCTGAATATTCTCCAGCAGGCGCAGGAACGTCAGCCGTCTAACGTCTGGGTAAAACTGGATATGGCGCGGATTCTGCAATCGCAGGGGCAAACCGCGCAGGCGCAGTCCATCATGGCGCCGTCTTCGCGTCCGGGCGCGTCATCGGCAGACCTTTACGCCGCCGCGCTGTTTGCGTCCGAAACCAAAAACTGGTCCACCGCCAATGCCCTGCTCTCGCGCATTCCGCGCAGCAGCCAGAATCAGGGTATGCGTGAACTGGCGCAGCGCGCCAACTTCAATGCACAAATGACGGATGCCGAAAATTATCTGCAACAGGGTAATACCGCCGCGGCCGCCAATACCTTGCGCGCACTGGCGCAGAATCCGCCGACGGCACCAGCCGATGTCGGCGCACTGGCAAAAAATCTCGCCGCCACCGGGCAAGTTCCGCTGGCCGTGCAGCTGGTTCGCCAGAACATGCGTCAGGGCGTGAACGGCAATGCGGGCGATTATGCCGATCAGATCACCGTGCTCAATTCCGCCGGTCTGGGCAACGAAGCGCAGGCTTTCCTGCAAAATCCGCAAATTCAGTCCGGCACATCCGCAACCGCACTGGCTAATCTGCGTAACGGATACGTGATCACTCAGGCCGATCAGCTGCGTGAGCAAGGTCAGTACGCCGCCGCTTACGACAAACTGGTCGTCGCGCTCCAGGCCGATCCGCAAAACCGCGATCTGATGCTGGCGATGGCGCGCCTTTATCAGTCCGGCAAACTCAATAAACAGGCCGGTCAGGTTTATAACTACCTGATGCTTAATGATACGCCGACGCAGGATGCACGCGTCGGTGCTATCAACGTTGCGCTGGGCGAAGGCGATAATAAACGGGCGCAGGAACTGTTAACCGGTCTGCGCGGCGAACGTACGCCGGACCGTTTGTTACTCGAAGCCCGCGTTGCCGAAGCACAGGGCGATCACCAGCAGGCGCTGGCGTTACTGCGTTCCGCAAAGGGCAAGATGATTGGTCTGGAAGGCGCAGACAGCACGGCGCAGGTGGCCGGATTGCAGATCAGCGACAACCCGTTTATCAACCGCTCAACGCGAACTTCACCGGGCCGTCCGGCAACACAATCGTCCTACGGAACGGTATTGCCGTGGCAGGTCTCTGATCAGGTTTCGGTGCCGGGGAATATTCCGACACCTGCCGTACCAACCGCCGTCGCACAGCGTACCGCGACGGAAAAACAGATCGACGACATGCTCGACGATTTGCAGGGCAAAACTGCGACCTGGGCGCAGGGCGATATGTCAATTCGCGGACGTGACGGTGAAAGCGGTCTCAGCCAGCTGACCGAAGCGAAAGCGCCGATGACCTTTGCCTTCGTGCCGTTTGATACGTCGCGTCTGAGCATCGGCGTCACGCCGGTTTCCCTCAGCGCAGGCAGCCCGTCCGGCACCGGCAATACCCGGTTTGGTCAGGGTGCGCTGGCACAGGCGCAGTCGGCGCAAAAAGATGTGGCCGCAGCCGCAGCCGCCGCCGGTCTGGATATCGCAAACTACAGCACCTTTGCCAAATTGCAGGCAGCCGCAGCGGCGAACTCAAGTACAAACTGTACATCGACCAATGCAACGTCCGATCAGTGCGTGGCCTACAACACGATTACCGGCACCGATCCGACAACGTATTCCGCTCCCGCCGCAGGCAACCAAAGCGCGACCGGCGTAGAAGTGAACGCCGCGCTGACCGGCGACAGCTATAAAGCGGATATCGGCAGTACCCCGCTCGGACAGGATCTGAACTCACTGGTCGGTGGCGTGCAATGGGCACCGAAACTGACTGATTTCACCACCCTGCGCGTGACCGCTGAACGTCGTGCCGTCACCGACAGTATTCTGTCTTACGTCGGCACCAAAGATAATTACAGCGGCAAGGAATGGGGTCAGGTCACCAAAAACGGCGGCAGCATCAATCTGTCCTATGACGATGGCGACGCCGGTTTCTATGCCGAAGGCGGTTACTACAGCTATCTGGGTAATAACGTGAAGAGCAACCAGTCGGTGAATGCCAACGCCGGGTTGTACGTTCGTCCGTATCGTTATGACGACCGCGAGCTGAAAACGGGGATCAACGTCGGCTACATGAATTTCGACAAGAACCTCAGCTACTACTCCTACGGCCAGGGCGGTTACTTCAGCCCGCAAAACTACGTCAGCGTCTCCTTCCCGGTGGAATACACCCAGAAGTATGACGACTGGGATTTGAAACTGTCAGGCTCCGTGGGTTATCAGTCTTACTCTCAGGATAAGAGTGCGTACTTCCCGAATAACCCGGACTTGCAGAAACAGCTGGAAGATCTGGTGGCAGAAGGTTACGGCACTGAAGCCTATTACGGCGGGAAAACACAAAACGGCATCGGCTGGAACGCAGGCGTTGGCGGCAACTATCATCTGAACAAAAGCATGCAGATTGGCGGACAGGTTGGCTACGATACTTTCGGCGACTACAACGAAAGCACCGCGCAGGTCTACTTCCGTTACCTGATGGGCCAAAATTAACACCGGTGGAATAAAACCATGCAAGAACAGAACTATGCACAAGTTGCGCAGGAATATTACCGCCAGCGTCACACCACGCCTGGCTGGCAAAGTCTGGTGCAGGTGCTTTTTTCAGGTATTCTGGCGTCGGCTGACGATGACGATGGCCGTCGTTTTATCACCCTGATGGGCAATAATCTGGCGCGACAACATGCGTTACCGGCTTCTTCAACGCTGGGTGAACTGGAAGATAACATTAACCATATCCTCAGCCATTTTGACTGGGGTGTAGTGAAGCTGGAAGCCACTCAGCAACAGCTCGCGCTGGTTCATATTGCCTGGCCGGTGTCGCCGCAAGGACAGGATGACGAATTATGGCGTATCGCCCTGATTTCGTTGTTTGAAGGTCTGTATGCCGAATGGTTGTTATCACAAGGCGGGCAGCCTTATGTTCCCCTTCGCTGGCAGGAAAGCACACCGGAAGGCGCCTTTGTTTTCCGCTATCAAAATGGTTTGTAAGGAATTTATATGTGGTTATTTCGGCGCTACAGTCTGCTGCTGTGGTTCAGCCTCATTGTTGCATTTTTCAGCTCTTCAGTAATGGCTCAGGATGCAGGCTGGTCGGCTTATAAAAGCCGCTTTCTGATGCCAGACGGTCGAATTATTGATACCGCCAATAAAAACGTCAGCCACACAGAGGGCCAGGGTTTCAGCATGTTACTGGCCGTGTTCAATGACGATCAGGCGACATTCGACAAACTGTGGCAGTGGGCAAACACAACGCTTTACCGTAAAGATATCGGTCTCTACTCATGGCGCTATGACCCGAATAGCAGCGTCCATGTCGCGGACAAGAATAACGCCTCTGATGGCGACACGCTTATCGCCTGGGCGCTGTTGCTGGCGGGGGATAAATGGAATGAATCCCGCTATACCCAGGCTTCTGACAAATTGCAGGCCGCGCTGATCAAACACAATGTGATTGATTACGCGGGCTACAAAGTGATGCTGCCCGGCGTATCAGGTTTCAATCAGACCAGCAATATCACGGTCAACCCGTCTTATTTCATCTTCCCCGCCTGGCAGGCGTTCTTTGCGCGCAGCCATTTAAAAGTGTGGAAAGATCTGGACGAAAGCGGCACCGCAATGCTCAGTAAAATGGCGTTTGGTGAATTCCGGCTGCCGACTGACTGGGTTGATATGCAGGCTGACGGCACGATGAAACCGGCGAGCCGCTGGCCAACCCGTTTCAGCTATGATGCCGTGCGTATCCCGCTGTATCTTGGCTGGGCGCATCCCGGCAGCCCGCAGATGGCGCCGTTTATTTTGTGGTGGCAGAAGTCTTCGCGTGACGCCACTCCGGCCTGGATTGATGTCATGACCGGCACCAAAGCCAGTTACAACATGTCGCCGGGCCTGTTAGCCATCCGCGACTTCACCATGGCCAATGCCGAAGCCATCAGCCCGAACCTGGCCCCGAAAGACGATTACTACTCTTCCACTCTGCAACTGCTGAGCTGGTGGGCGAGTCATAAAGGGTAAACGTTCTCTGGAAAAGTAAGGCAGTCGGTGGACGCTGACTGCCCTTTTAATATCTGTAGAGATTTAATTAATCTGATAGCTAAAGCTGGCCATATAGTCGTGCCCGTTATAGTTGTAGCTGGCATTATTACTTAAAGAAAAAACATTTCCGCTATACGTAACCCTCACCCGGTTATCTGCACTGGCGCTGATATCGGCAATTGTTCCACTCCCTGAGATAAACGGAAAACTCTCAGCCAGATTTTTAACGATTTCACTATGACTGCCTTTCAGGTCTCCAGCCAGATAATACCGGTAGTGGAAAGGAACCGTCGCTCCCCCGCTTTGGCTTTCAGTCATATATAACCACATATGATCATTAATTTTTTGTGTGCGAAGCAATTTATCTCCGGCTGGATTATCCCCGCTCTGATTAAGCCACCAGAACCCCATCACCAGCAGAAAAAGGGCGAGAGTGACGAAACGATGTAGCCATCTAATAACCATTTTGAATGGCATAATCGATCCCTTCTCTTATGTTACGTTGATCTGTCGGGTCATCTCCGTACGGTGGCTTCTGAGTCCATCTTCCCCATTCAGGTTTTGAAGTTCCTGCACGTTCTTGTGCAAATCCAGCCCCCATAAGAAGTGTTGTTGCCGGGCTTCTCTCATATTATTTTGAACAACCTGAGAACCGGGTCCAGATAAGGGTACAGATGCCATAATTAACGTCCTGTTATTTTTGGGGATTGAGGCATCATATCAATATCTCATCCGCCAATATGTCTGAAAAATTACCCACAAAAAAGCCCGCTTTCGCGGGCTTTGTCATTTCTGCAAATCCTTCAGAATTACGCGACGGTTTGCGTGGTTCCGTTTTCATCCTGATCGACAGCGAAGCAGGCGACGAGCTGGTCGCCGTACTGTTTCAGCTGTGGCTGGAACTGTTTGCAGGTGCCGAACGCGCGGCGGCAGCGGGCGTTGAACGCACAACCGGCTGGCGGGTTCAGCGGGCTTGGCAGCTCGCCGGTCAGCTTGATGCGTTCACGGCGCTCGTCCGGATTCAGACGCGGCGTCGCAGACAGCAATGCCTGCGTGTACGGATGGCGCGGATTGCTGAAGATGGCGTCTTTCGGGCCCTTCTCCACGCAGCGGCCAAGGTACATCACCATCACTTCGTCGGCGATATGTTCCACAACGGACAAATCATGAGAAATGAAGACGTAAGACAACCCCAGATCCTGCTGCAAATCCATCATCAGGTTCAGCACCTGCGCACGCACGGAAACGTCGAGCGCGGACACCGGTTCATCGGCGATCACCACGTCCGGATCCAGCATCAGACCGCGGGCGATGGCAATACGCTGACGCTGACCGCCGGAGAACATATGCGGATAACGATCGTAGTGTTCGGTTTTCAGACCCACTTTCGCCATCATCGCCAGCGCTTTTTCGCGACGTTCTTCGCGGGTCAGTTTGGTGTTGATCAGTAGCGGTTCTTCGAGGATCTGACCGACTTTCTTACGCGGGTTCAGCGATCCGTAAGGATTCTGGAACACGATTTGGATCTTCTGACGGCGCAGCTTTTCAGCTGTTGCGTCAGGTTTCAGCAAATCCTGCCCGCGGTAATACAGTTCACCGCCGGTCGGCACTTCGATCATGGTCAGCAGACGGCCCAGCGTGGATTTACCACAACCGGATTCCCCGACCACCGCCAGCGTTTTACCGCGTTCGAGCGTAAACGACACACCGTCGAGCGCTTTCACCGTACGTTCCTGGCCGAAGATGCCCTTCTTCACCGGGTAATGTTTTTTCAGGTCAATCGCGTGCAACAGCGGCTGCGATTGGGTGTTATCAGGACTCATAAGTAGGTCTCCCGGCATCATCCAGCGGATAATGGCACTTCGACTGACGCCCGTTCGCGAGGTCACGCAGCGCGGGTTCTTCTGTACGGCAACGGTCGGTTGCATACGGGCAGCGCGGATTGAGCAGACAGCCGTTCGGACGATCATATTTACCCGGCACTACGCCCGGCAATGACTGTAAACGGGCTTTGTCTGCCGCAAATTCCGGCAGCGAGCGCAGCAGCGCCTGGGTATACGGATGGCGTGGCGCACGGAAGATTTCCGTGGCTTTGGCCGACTCCACCACCTGACCGGCGTACATCACGATGATGTGATGCGCAGCTTCCGCCACCAGCGCCAGGTCATGGGTGATCAGCATCAGCGCCATGTTTTCTTTCTGTTGCAGTTCAAGCAGCAACTCGATGATCTGCGCCTGAATGGTCACGTCGAGTGCAGTCGTCGGCTCATCGGCAATCAGCAGTTTCGGGCGACAGGCGATCGCCATCGCAATCATCACGCGCTGGCTCATCCCGCCGGAAAGCTGATGCGGATACACGTCGAGACGCGAAGCCGGGTCAGGAATACCGACCAGATTCAGCAAATCGATGGTGCGCTGACGACGGGTCTTTTTGTTCCCGCCCTGATGCACTTTGATGGCTTCCATTATCTGGAAACCCACGGTGTAACACGGGTTCAGGCTGGTCATCGGATCCTGGAAAATCATCGCGACTTCGGCACCGACAATCTGGCGGCGCTCTTTTTCGCTGATCCCCTGAAGATTACGGCCACCGAACTCCAGTTTTTCCGCCATCACTTTGCCGGGAAAGTCGATAAGCCCCATCAGCGCCAGTGAACTGACTGATTTACCGGAGCCGGACTCGCCGACAATCCCGACCACTTCGCCCTGCTTCACGCTGTAGCTGATACGATCTACGGCGCGGAACGGCGTCCCTTCGTCACCAAAGTGAACGGAGAGTTTATCCACGGTCAGCAACGTTTTGCCGACCTGAACGTCATTCGTTAATGTTGTTTCCATCTCCAACCCCTTACTGCTTAAGTTTAGGGTCGAGGGCATCACGCAGGCCATCACCCATCAGGTTAAATGCCAGCACCGTCAGCAGAATGATCACACCGGGGAAGGTCACGACCCACCAGGCACTTTGAGCAAACTGTAAAACGTCAGACAGCATGGTGCCCCACTCAGGCGTTGGCGGCTGTGCGCCCATCCCGAGGAAGCCCAACGCTGCCATATCGAGGATGGCGTTGGAGAAGCCGAGCGATGCCTGAACAATCAGCGGCGCTAAGCAGTTAGGTAAAATATTGATGAACATCTGGCGCGCAGAACCGGCACCGGCGACGCGCGAAGCGGTCACGTAGTCACGGTTCACTTCCACCAGCACCGCCGCGCGGGTTAAGCGAACATAGTGTGGCAAAGCAACAAATGTCAGCGCCAGCGAGGCGTTAACAATCGACGGACCGAAAATCGCCACCAGCACCAGCGCCAGCAACAGACTTGGCAGGGCCAGCATGATATCGACCACGCGCATGATGATGGCGTCAACCACACCGCCGTAGTAACCGGCAAACAGCCCGAAAACCACACCGAGGATTAACGACAGCACCACAACCAGACAACCGACCAGCAGCGATAAACGCGCGCCGTACATCAGACGCGAGAGAATATCGCGGCCCACGTCGTCGGTGCCCAGCAGGAATTTCCAGCTGCCGCCTTCCATCCAGACCGGCGGGCGCAGCAGCGCGTCACGGAACTGTTCAGCAGGCAGGTGTGGTGCAATCACGTTCGCGCCAATCGCAATGACCAGCATAATAATGATGTAAGCCAGGCCGACAACGGCCCCTTTGTTACGCTTGAAGTAATGCCAGAATTCGCGCAGAGGCGGCATCGGCACTGGCGCAGCCGTCACTAACTCGTTAGCGACCGGCTCAGTGGTTTGAGACATTGTGCGCCCCTTATTTCTTGTGGCGAATACGCGGGTTGACCACGCCGTAGAGCACATCTACCAGCAGGTTAACCACAATGATCAGAGTAGCGACCAGCAACACCCCGCCCTGTACGACCGGATAGTCGCGGCGCTGGAGTGCGTCGATCAGCCACCGGCCAAGTCCTGGCCAGGAGAAAATGGTTTCGGTCAGAATGGCACCGCCGAGCAGCGTACCGACCTGCAAACCAATGATGGTCACTACCGGCAACAGCGCATTACGCAGTGCGTGGATGACGATCACCCGCATACGGCTCACGCCTTTGGCGCGCGCGGTACGGATGTAGTCTTCGCCCAGCACTTCCAGCATGGAAGAACGGGTCATACGCACAATCACCGCCAGCGGAATGGTTCCGAGCACGATAGCCGGTAAGATCATGTGCATCACAGCATCAACGAAATCACCCGGTTCGCCCCAGAACAGCGTGTCGATCAGCATAAAGCCGGTCAGCGGCAGGCTGTCATCCAGGAAAACAGTGTCGCTTATTCGCCCCGACACCGGCGTCAGGTTAAGCTGCACCGAGACCAGCATAACCAGCATGATCCCCCACCAGAATATCGGCATCGAGTAGCCGGTCAGCGATATCCCCACGGCCGTGTGGTCGAATATCGAGCCTCGTTTTACCGCCGCCAGCACACCTACCGGGATCCCGACAATGATGGCAAAAATCATTGCGCAGATACCCAGTTCCAGGGTGGCTTTAAAGCGCGGTACAAACTCCTGCCAGACAGGGGTGCGGCTTTTTAAGGAAGTGCCCAGGTCGCCATGCAGCACCCCGTTCACGTATTTGAAGTATTGTTGATAGAGAGGCTTGTCGAGCCCCATATCTGCCATTAACTGGGCATGACGTTCGGGAGAAACCCCGCGCTCGCCTGCCATGATAGTGACCGGGTCGCCTGGTATCATGTGTACGAAGGCAAAAGTCAGCAAAGTAATGCCGATAAACGTTGGGATAACTAACCCCAAACGTCGGAGTATGAACTGCAACATATCCCGTACTCTCTGTATAAAATGCCCGGAGAACCGTAGCGCTCCGGGCTTATTAGTAGCTCACAAAACTCTTAACAAGTGGATTCAATAGCGAAGCGCTATTACTCCATGCTTACGTTTTCGAAGTGGTGTTTGCCCAACGGATCAACGACATAGCCTTTGACTTCTTTGCGTACTGGCTCATACACAGTGGAGTGGGCGATGATCAGCGCAGGTGCCTGATCATGCATCACAACCTGAGCCTGCTGGTACAGCGCAGCGCGTTTGGCGTGATCAGATTCAGCACGGGCTGGCTGGATCAAATCTTCAAACGGCTTGTAGCACCAGCGGGAGTAGTTGGAACCGTCTTTTGCAGCCGCACAGCTGAACAGGGTCGCGAAGAAGTTATCCGGATCCCCATTGTCGCCGGTCCAGCCCATCATCACAGACTGGTGCTCACCGTTCTTCGCACGCTTGAGGTATTCGCCCCACTCGTACGTCACGATGTTGGCTTTCACGCCAATTTTCGCCCAGTCAGCCTGGATCATTTCAGCCATACGGCGTGCGTTCGGGTTGTACGGACGCTGTACCGGCATCGCCCACAAATCGATAGTGAAACCGTCTGCGTGACCTGCTTCTTTCAGCAGCTCTTTGGCTTTGGCCGGATCATACGGGTAATCCACGATGTCTTTGTTGTAGCCCCACATTGTTGGTGGGATCAGGTTTTTAGCCGGCTGACCAGCACCCTGATAAACCGCGTCGATGATGGCTTTTTTGTTCACAGCCATGGTCAGTGCCTGACGCACTTTCACTTCATCCAGGGGTTTTTTCTCAACGTTGAAGGACAGGTAACCCACGTTCAGACCTGGCTGTTGCATCAGGTTGATGGATTTATCTTTCTTCATTGCCGCGATATCTGCCGGGTTCGGGTACGGCATGACCTGGCATTCGTTTTTCTGCAATTTCGCGTAACGCACGGAGGCGTCAGGCGTGATGGAGAAGACTAAACGGTCGATCTGCGGCTTGGTGCCCCAGTAGCCCGGGAAGGCTTTGTAGAGGATGCGAGAATCTTTCTGGTATTGCAGAAGCTGGAACGGACCGGTACCGATTGGATCCAGGTCCACTTTCTCAGGCGTTTTCGCTTTCATCATGTTGTCAGCGTATTCCGCAGACAGGATTGATGCAAAGTCCATCGCCAGGTCAGCCAGGAACGGAGACTCCGGGCGGTTCAGCACGAACTGCACGGTGTTGTCGTCCACTTTCACGATCTTGTTGATCAGATCGCCCATTCCCATACCTTCGAAGTATTCATAGCTGCCGCCGGAAACACCGTGGTAGGCATTATTTTTGTCCAGCTGACGTTCGAAGGAGAAGATTACGTCGTCCGCATTCAGATCACGGGTCGGTTTGAAGTCCTTGTTGTCCTGCCATTTCACGCCTTTGCGCAGATGGAAGGTGTACGTTTTGCCGTCAGCGGAAACGTCCCACTTCTCTGCCAGACCTGGCTGGATTTCTGTGGTCCCGATTTTGAACTCGACCAGACGGTTGTAGATAGGCACGGAGCTTGCGTCATACGTGGTGCCGGAGGTGAACAGCTGAGGGTTAAAGCCTTCAGGTGAACCTTCAGAGCAATACACTAACGTTTTTGCCTGGACACTGGCCGCAACGGTCAGCGCAATCAGGCCCATACTGAATTTCAGTAGCCCCGACTTACCTAAAGAGATTGTCATCGCTTCTGCTCCATCGATTAATGGTGATGTGGATGTGTGTGTTGTGTTTTACAGCTCACGTCACCCTTTATTTTTATATGCGGGTGACTGTGTTTGCTCGTGCGCTGCAATAAGTCCAACCAGAGCATGGTGAACTGCCATTTTTTTCCTGCGTTCTGTAAAGCTGGCTTTACAAAACCTTACCGGAAATAATCACTGGTCTTCCTTGGGGCTATCAATTTGGCAACTCCTTTCCTTGACGTCAATATAACCATCAGGCATTTACACAGACTGTGAGTTACAACAAACAAACATAAAAAAACATTTCATTAACCAAATCAGGATGAATGTTCAGTCTGGACATCAAATAACCACACAATCCACTTTGTAAAAGAATATTCCTGGCGGTTTAGCCCATATTAATTCCCTAAAAATTTCTGGCTAAATGATGAATATATGAACGGTTATTTTTGAGATTGGGGTGGAAACCAGCTGAAAATGCTGAGAAGTGCAGCAAACAGCGCGCGGCTATCAGCGAACGTGTTCATCTGAGCACTGTTAAAAAACCCCAAAATGGCGCAATTGCACACTGATGGTGCAGGTGATCATCCGTACGTATTTTGTCTGTTTTTACGCCATAAGTGAGGGCGAGGATGGACATTAATTGAAAAGAATATGTTAAGGGATTTTTAAATTCTGGCTTACTTTTTGCTTGTTCGTAAGAGCGTACTACTTGCCCGATTTGCGTGAAAGTCCCGGAAGCCGGGTGCAAATAAAATATCCAGAAAACCCTTATTACATGACACCTCGCAGACCTCAAAAGTCCTGCCAAAAATCCCTTCCTTTATCAGGATCATAAAAATCACCGTAAAGG
>NZ_JAFMOZ010000104.1:0-45072 GCF_019049615.1 Rahnella sp. BCC 1045
TTATGATTCTGTGCAGACCCTTGCCTGGCAGGCTCTGCAGCGGAGTTTTAAGGCGTGGTAATCCGCTAAATCCCACGTGGTGAAGGGTTTTTCAGGATATTGACCATATTTATTTTTGTGAAAATCGTTAAGGTGCATTTTTAGGGTGAATATTTTACTTAGTGGTTTAGTTTCTTACATTATGCAATGTGTTGGTTAAAAGTATTTATTTATCGGAAACTGTTTTGATGGATAACAGGGGGAATAGGCATGCACCAAATGTTTATTTATTTGATGCAGATCAACGGGAGTTATTCGGTATTCATTGATAAGAATTATGCATTATCGTGTATGATTTCTGTATGTGATAATTGCGGGGCGCGCTGAGAGTAAAAGGCGATACTTCGTTATATCGTTGTTTAGGATTTACGTCGTACTATGGGTTTCTGTTCTGCTATGTTTGGACTATCCCTTTGAGCCCTGATAGACGCTTTTTAACCCAAAAGAGACCTGCCATCAAATTGAAAAAGCCTGTTTTCAGTGTCAGGAGGATCGTGATGTTCGTCCTTTTCCTGCTCATCTGTATCGGTCTGTACTTGCTTGCCCTCAACAGCTATTGCGATCAGGGCGGCAACTTTGACCTTGGTGTTTGCTCTATCACCTCCTTTATTCCTTTCTGAGTAATGCCTGCCAGACGAATCTGCGAGCTTTGGGATTTGCAAACCGGTAAGAAAACCCTGTTTTTTTGTGAATGGCTTCCCTGACCTGCCGGGGATGGTAAGATGCTTGCTCTGAACATTCAGTGGTAGGGTAGTCAATGTTTGATTTCGCAGTGGGCCAAAGCAGCCTGGCTTCATTGGTGCTGTGTGCACTCTCAGTGCTGTTATTCCTTCTGGTCTGGTTTTTCGTGAGCCGCGCCAGCGTCAGGGCAAATGAGCAAATTGCTTTGTTGCGCGAGATAGCTGAGCTGCAACGCCAGCAAACCGAGTTGCTCAAGGTTCTGGCTGCACAGGCAAGAGGCAATGCGCCCTCCGTTGAGGCAGACGATGATTCTGCTCTCAGCCTGCGCGGATTTATTCCTGAACGATAATTCCGTTTTGTTAACCCGCCAATTGGCGGGTTTTTCATTTACGCCATTCATTCACAAAAGTGTCTTATTCTTCCGGTAGTCTCCACGCATGTGCCCTGCAGGATGGAAGAACAGATGATCAAATGGTCTGAAGAAAACGACAGTGAAGTAAAC
The DNA here is from genome assembly GCF_019049615.1 of Rahnella sp. BCC 1045. Taxonomy (NCBI): domain Bacteria; kingdom Pseudomonadati; phylum Pseudomonadota; class Gammaproteobacteria; order Enterobacterales; family Yersiniaceae; genus Rahnella; species Rahnella sp. BCC 1045. Next base: position 1,223 of record NZ_JAFMOZ010000104.1, read on the forward strand.
CACAACATTGCCTTATTGACCGGAGAGGAGCCTGAGAAGTGGTATCCCTATGGCGGCATGAAAGGCAAAGATTATTGCAACAACCCCTCCGATGCGTGGCCGATTATTTGCGCCAACAAAATCAGCATAAATTTTAAAGAGTTGCAGAGCGATCCCCTCTGGCTGGCAGAAATCAGCAGCCCGCACGGTCAGTGGCAGGCGCAGAGCAAACGGCCGCTTCGTGCAGCAATGGTATGTTTCCTGCTTAGTAAAACTTGCGCATAATTAAAAGCGCAGAGATACTCAGATTGTGACAAGGTTTTGCAGAGAAGTGATTCGAATAAGCATCGCATAAAGCGATGCGTATCAAGTGATTAATGTTTCCTCATTTTGACAGTTGTGTCTAAGGCGGAGTCCATTATGAAGCGCATCATTAAAGGTGATAAAAATCTTTCCCATCTGGTGGTTGCTCATGCAGCTATCGACAGTCATGAAAAAGCCTACGGCAAACGTCGTCAGGGCTGGCCTTCTACCTACCTCATTAAATACAAAGATGCGCGTGTTGCGGTCGAAGTCGTGACCCGCAGACAATCCTATGTGGCAACTCTCATGATCGGCGCCAGAAATCTGACCAAACTTTGTGGTATGCCTGCCTGATAAGCAGAGCGACGAGTCTCAAACTTAAAACCGTGCCGGATTCTCCGACACGGTTTTTCTTTATACCGCCTTCGCTGGCAGGCGAACCTGATGCAAGCTGCCGCGAGGGAAGGGGCGTTTTATCAGCCTGAGCATCAGGGAGATGAGATCCATCATCAGCAGCAATGTGCCCGTAATAGCCAGAATCATAAACCCGGCCAATGTCAGGATGATGAGCTTTAGCGCCGGTGGCAGAGTGAACCGGCGAAAGCGAGAGCGCAGCCATAGACGTCCATATTGTGTTTGGATCTGCATAATGTGCGTCAGCCGCGCAGTAAACGACTTGCGGTTTTTCGTTGTGTTCATTGTCATAAAGCGTCTCCTTTCAGAACATCTTTAGTACAACATAGAGTTATTAAGATTTTCTTAATGTCCGCTAAACGCTCATTTGCCACATTATTTTGCACTTTCTGTCTGTGGTGTGACCGGCAATTATGATAATTATTCAATATTGCAGGCCTGAACTGCTCTCCGGAACCGTCGTCATCTCACAGGAGCCTTATGCCAGGTAAAAATCCCTATTACGATCCTTCAAAAGCACATCATACGCCTGAGGGGTTCACCAATGCCGAACCGCAAAACCGGCAGGAAGGCGACCTAAAACGCTGGAGGAAAGAACGCAAAGCGCAGGGTTTGCCGGTTCCTCCTGAAAAAGGGTATGAACATTTTGCCAGCCAGTGGTGGCAGGCGGCTGATTTCAGTGGAACCGATGACCGGTTATGGTTTTTAGGCCACGCCTGCCTGTTGCTTAGGGTGTCGGGTCGCTACATTCTGACCGATCCGGCGCTTTCTGACCGTGCTTCGCCGCTGAGTTTTTACGGACCGAAAAGGAAAACGCCCGTCGCGGCCTCCGTCGATAAGCTGCCAAAAATAGACGTCGTGCTGTTTTCGCACAACCACTACGATCATCTGGATCGTATGACGGTTCGTCGTCTCCTGCGCCGCTTCCCCGATGTGCAATTTATGGTGCCGCTGGGAATGAAATCCTGGCTGACGCGGCGTGGCGCAAAGCATGTTGAGGAACTCGACTGGTGGGAAGAACGAACGTTCGGCGAAATCACGATTTCTGCAGTACCGGCGCGTCACTGGAGTATGCGCACGCTATGGGATCGCAACCGGTCTCTGTGGTGCGGCTGGGTGGTGGCTCATCCTTTATTAAAATTCTACTTCTCCGGGGACAGTGGTTACAGCGACCAGTTTGAAAAAATTGGGCAGCGTCTGGGGCCATTTGATTTGGCAGCGATTCCGGTTGGCGCGTATGCACCAAGATGGTTCATGAGTGCGCAGCACATGGACCCGCAGCAGGCTGTCGAAGTGTTTAAAGAATTGCGTTGTCACAAAGCGGTGCCCATTCACTGGGGCGTTTTTGAATTAGCGGATGAATCACTCGATGAGCCTTTACGCGAATTATCTCAGGCTGTGAGTCAGAGCGACTTGCCTGAAATGGAATTCAAACCTTTAAAAATAGGTGCAAGCATATCTAAAGGTTGAATTTCATTTTTCAGGGCGCGAACAGAGGGTGAAAGTAAATGGCACGCCATTAAATGAGAAGTATTATCAGTTAAAGTGAATAATCCCTCTTAACACTCACAAAGATGAGGGGTTATAAAGTTGTTAATTACAATCCCGCTGACGCTTAATTCTCCTGTCAGCAGCGTGCATTTGTTCAGAATAATGGCTCGTCAGAATATCGCAAATGCGCTGTTTTGAGCGTTAACTGCAATTTTTTCAGGTTATACAGTGGATTATAGGGCGCTATACCAGAGACCCGCGTGCAGGAATCAGTAACCCTTTTTGTCGTTTTCCTGATGAAAGATCTAAAGAGTTATGTGACTCATATCTTTAAGTGATAAATCTAAGATGAGATTTCGATCACGGAATTTAATATTTATTTTTTATATCGATATTTAATATTTGAATAAGGCTGGGGGCGGATGTTTATTAACTGTTATCTCGGTTTAACCAACTCGCAAACTTTAATTCATTATAATGTCAAAATCGGGAATGTCGAAAAAATGGCTTTATATAGGTACCGGTGTGGAATTGAATTCTCCCGGGCTGCTGTGTTTCGTTGTATTATCTCCCGGAGATAAAGGCGCACAGTTTAGGTGCATTTATTCCTTTATCCTCCTTTGTTTTGCACCATTTTATCCGTCTATGGCGTAATTGATTATTGCATAACCAGTCATACCGTTCGGATATGTTCTTGTCGGGGTGCCCGTTCTGTCTGACAAGTGTGCAACTCACCCGCCAGACAGGCTATCACCCAAGTGTTGCCTGCCGGGAGGTGCCCGACTGTCACGAAGAATCCCTGCTTCCTGAAGAAGTCTGGAATGCGCACCGCAATAAAAATTCAAATAAACATGTGTTTTACGCTTACGGTTCTGCATTAAATGATCAATAATCGAAACAGGTCGTTATTGTTTTGTTTGATATGCAGGTAAAACTGCAAAGCAGAAAAAAGCATGTCTATCAACATATTTCAGCATAACTGAACACGAAGTGCCTTTAACCGGCTCAAATATGTGCGACATGTCCATCACTGATTAAAAATGGCTTGCCATCGAATTCAGAGTATGTGATAACGCATCTGGGTAAAACGAGGTACAGTTCTGTATATGTGTGGCATTTTCAGTATAGAAGTTCTGAGTAAAGACGTTCACGTTGAATACCGCTTCTCTGCCGATTCTAATCTTAGTGCCTCAAGCAGTAACGACTCTAGTTTGTCTATGTAACGCCCTCGGGCGGTTTAAACAATCCAAAGGAAATACTCAAGATGGCAAAGATCAAAGGTCAAGTTAAGTGGTTCAACGAGTCTAAAGGTTTCGGTTTCATTACTCCTGCTGACGGCAGCAAAGACGTGTTCGTACACTTCTCTGCAATCCAGGGTAACGGCTTCAAAACTCTGGCTGAAGGCCAGAACGTAGAGTTCGAAATCCAAGACGGCCAGAAAGGCCCGTCAGCAGTTAACGTAACTGCAATCTAAGCAGCGCTTAGCTGTAAAAAAACCCGCCATGCGCGGGTTTTTTTGTGCCTGTATATCCGGTGTTTCTCAGGTTTATAAGATCATAATGCCCGATTGTTGGTTGCGGCCACTGATCCCCGGATGCGTCGGGTCTTTCGCGCGCTGATGACTGTTGCGTCGAAAACTGGTGTATTTGAACCCGTTTCCGCCAGGCGCTTCGGTACAGATTGTACAACTACCGGCATGATCAATGCCCGCAAAGCCGAGGGAATATAGTTTGGTACTGGCGATTGCCGCCAGATCGAGATGCCGGTGCCGGGGCGAAATCAGTGAAGCAGGCAAATCGAGGCGTTGCATAAAATCATCGACCAATTCCTGGCTGACTTCATAACAGCAGTTTCCTGCCGCCGGACCAATCGCCGCAAACCAGTCTGACGTATCGCCGTTCTCATTAATCCGCTCAGCCATTTTTTCAAGAATGCCGTCGATAAGCCCGCGCCAGCCGGCATGTATCGCCGCGACTTGCTTACCATCCTTGCGGCAAAAAATAACCGGTAAACAGTCAGCCGTGAAAACCGCCAGCAGAATTCCGGGCGTTGACGTGATAAAACCATCGGCCTCGCCGCAGTCTTGTCCGGGCTGTACGACATCGACAATATGTGTGCCGTGAACCTGTTTCTTTTCAGGGCGGGTAGATTCATAAGCTTGCAGGTGTACGGGGAGCAGATTTTCTTTGTCGCCGAATCCATACAGGATCCCGGGGATAGGGCTGAGTAAAGCTGAGTTGTCACTCATCTCGTTTCTCGGTTAGAAAAATGTTATCGACTCAGTGTAGCCGTCTTTGAACCGGATTTTCCAGCAGTTGCAACAACAGTACGCCTTCTTTAGACTTAGCCTTGTTGCGAATTTTCGCCCTTTTCAGACTTTCCTTGCAGGTTTTCCGCATGACTTATCAATGTCCACTTTGTTTCCAGCCGCTTGAGCTGACAGGCCAGCAATGGCGGTGTGCCGCGAATCATCAGTTTGATAACGCCAGAGAAGGCTACGTTAATCTGATGCCGGTGCAGCATAAACGCTCGAAACAGCCCGGGGACAGCACTGAAATGATGGTTTCGCGCCGTGCATTTCTCGACGCCGGGCATTACCAGCCATTACGTGACCGGCTGGCGGATATTTTGGATAACGCACTGCCGGAAACCGCGGAAACGCTACTTGATATCGGCTGCGGAGAAGGGTATTACACAACCGCGCTGGCGGAACGCCTGTCTCAGCATCGCAAGATGAATGTCTTCGGGCTGGACGTGGCGAAAGTGGCGATCCGCTACGCGGCAAAACGCTATCACAATGCGTCATTTTGCGTCGCCTCCAGCCATCGTTTGCCGTTCGCCGACAACTCTCTGGACGCGGTGGTACGCATCTATGCGCCATGCAAAGCGCAGGAGCTTTACCGTGCTATTAAGCCCGGCGGCGTGGTGCTGACCGTCGCACCTGGTCCGCGTCATTTATATCAGCTGAAGGGCATGATTTATCAGGATGTTCAGCTCCATGCTGAACTGGATGAACAGCTTGAAGGTTTTGAGCGCGTCAGTACAGAAACGCTGGCTTACAATATGCGCCTGTCAGGCGCTGAAGCGTTTGATTTGCTGCAAATGACGCCGTTTGCATGGCGGGCGACGGAAGAGGTGATGGCGAATTTAAAATCTCAGCCTGCGTTCGAATGTGAGACTGATTTTGTGATCAGACTGCACCAGCGCCAGTCTGACTAACAGAGCCGGTTTTTGCTAAATCAGCCTAAGTAACCGAGATGTTCTAGCAGGATACTCAGGCCAATACCGATCAACACCACGCCTCCCAGCATTTCGGCCCATTTACCCAGCAACGGGCCGATAAACCGCCCCAGCATCATTCCCAGCGTAGACATGATCATCGTCGCCATACCGATAAAGATCGCGGTATGGATGATGTTCACTTCCAGAAACGCAAGACCGACCCCGATGGCTAACGCGTCCAGACTGGTGCCTACGGCCGTGGCTGCGAGGATCCAGAAACTGTGGCGGCTGGCCAAAGTGGTCTCTTCTTCAGGTTTTTTTTCCAGGCCCTGAATAATCATTCGTGAGCCGAGAATGAACAGCAGAATAAAGGCGACCCAGTGGTCCCATTCCATGATGTATCGGGTGGCAAATAAGCCCAGACACCAGCCAATAAGCGGGGTGATGGCTTCAATGACACCGAAAATGAGACCGGTACGCAAGGCTTCGCGAAAGCGCGGGCGATGAAGGGTTGCCCCTTTACCGATGGATGCGGCAAAAGCGTCCATAGACATGCCGAAAGCAAGAATCAGTGTGGCGGATAAGTTCACGAGAAGAGTCCCGGCCGGGTATTCCATATACACGTAACCCACCCCCAACCTCCCGGCAGCGCTACGTGTCTATGGTCTCGCCAACCTTACGGATGCCCGCACCACGTTTCAGAATATAAAACGAGTATGTTGATACGGGCGTTTTTGAATACACATTATTAAAACTGATTCAAAAACCGGCTACTCCCCAAATGACGGCGCAACCTTATCATAATATTTTTATTCGGGACAACAACAAATAAAATAAGGGTTTCAAATGGAGCCGAGAATTATTCCCACAAAGAATAAATAATTATCAATCTGACTGAAATAACAACGGCGTTGATGTGGAATTAAACAACATTGTTATTAATAAGGTTAAGCAATGTTATCGTCAATATGCATCAGGCTATAACTAATATACGAGTGTCAAAGATCAACTTACTGATTATTAACCATTAAATTATAAATTCTTTCAAGATCGTCCAGTTCATTGACGCGAATGAGTAACTTTTTCTGCTCTAACTCAAATACCAGTACCCCATCTTCGGAAAGATTCATGCTTCTGATCCTGTCGTAGGTGATGAATGTATTGGCGAAATAAAACCCCTGCGGTTTGAACAGCATTTTTGGCCAGCGAATAAACGACAAATAGAAGGCAATCAGGCCTAAACCAATTAATAGATAATTTGTTATCACCGTGCCGTTTGAATGGATATTGTTGTACAGAAGGATCGCCAGCAGGCCAATGAAAATGATGGAATCCAGTCTGTTGCGGCGTCGCAGGTTCACCCGCAGCTGTGTTTTGCCATTCCGGGTACCCATGATGAATTCGTCGTAGATGGCGTAGGCAAGCAACAGAAAGGTAAACAGGGCGAGGACAATATCGGTGACAGACATGAAAAACTCCAGCAAACAGCCATCAGGCAAAACAAGATAGAAACACAGCAACCGGCAAGCGACAGCGATAAAAAAACCGGGGGGTTGCTCCCCCGGTTTTCAAGGTTATCAGAGACCTAACAGCCCAATCCAGTAACCGAAGATTCCGATGGCGAAGAAGCCAACGATAATCCACAAGGCATTCACTTTCTTACGCAGCAGCCACATACAGCCGAAGGTCAGCAGTAATGGCACCAGACCTGGCATCAGCTGGTCCAGAATCGTCTGTACCGTAGTAACCGTGGTATGGCCCGTCTGGTCGGTGATTTTGGAGACCACCAGCGGAATGTTTACGTGCGTCCACTTGTTAACCAGGGCCCCCATGACAAAGAGGCCGAGAATTGACGCCCCCTCAGTCAGTTTTTGCAGGAAGCCGCCGCCCATATCGTTAACGATATCGACACCTTTTTTGTAGCCATAAGACACGCCGTAGTAACGGGTCAGCAGACGTACAAGGTTAAACAGAACGAAGAACAGCAGTGGCCCCAGCAGGCTGCCGGTCATCGCGATACCTGCGCCAAGTGCCGCAAATACAGGACGAACAGTACCCCAGAAAATCGGGTCACCCACACCGGCCAGCGGCCCCATCAGACCGACTTTCAGGCCGTTGATGGCCGCGTCGTCGATAGGTGCGCCGTTAGCACGCTGTTCTTCCATCGCCAGCGTTACACCCAGAACAGGCGCTGCAACGTAAGGATGGGTGTTGAAGAATTCCAGGTGGCGTTTGATAGCCGCTTTGCGATCGTCGTTATTTTCAGGATAGAGACGACGAATTGCAGGCACCATACAGAAGCAGAAGCCCAGAGCCTGCATACGTTCGAAGTTCCATGACCCCTGGAAAAGGTTGGAGCGCATAAACACACCGCGAATATCGCTGGCCGTGAGTTTTTTAACTGCAGTTTGATCAACCATGTCCTTCACCCTTAATCCAATTCGTTGTCGAGATCGTTAACACCCGGTGCAGCCGCTGCTTGCGCAGACTTGTTGTATTTCGGGCTCAACTGGATGTAAAGAACCGCCATCACCACACCAATCACACCCAGTGCAACCAGGTTGAAGTTGGTGAATGCAGCAGTTACGAAACCAAGGTAGAAGAACGGCATCAGGTAGCCAGCGCGCATCATGTTGATGACCATGGCGTAACCGACAACGACGATCATACCGCCGGCGATGTTCAGGCCGTTGGTGACCACTTCAGGGATAGACGCCAGCAAATCATGAACGATGGCAGTGCCCACAGAAACCGCAACGATGACGGCAGGGATTGCGATACGCATTGCCTGCAGAACCAGCGCTGAAACGTGGATCCAGCTGATCGCGTTCAGGTTACCTTTTTCAGCGGCCTTATCGGCAGCATGCTGGAAGGCAACGGTGATGGTACGAACGATGATAGTTAATACCTGGCCGGCCGCAGCCAACGGGATTGCCAGTGCGATACCTGCACCAACAGACTGTCCGCCTGCGATAACCAGAATGGTGGAAATAATGGAAGCCAGAGCGGCATCGGGTGCAACAGCAGCACCGATGTTCATCCAACCCAGAGCGATCATTTCCAGAGTACCCCCGATGATGATCCCGGTTTTAACATCACCCAGAACAAAACCGATTAAGGTACAAGCAACTAACGGACGGTGAAACTGGAATTCATCCAGGATCGAACCCATCCCCGCAATACATGCAACAATAAATATCAGCACAATTTGTAGTGTGGTGATCTCCATTGCACTTCTCCTATGACCAAAGGACGCTGAGTATAAACAGGCGCATCAGGCAGATAACGTTGAGGGAATCTGCACAAATTCGATGTGCTTATTAATTCATCTTATTAATGAGATCCATCATCTTGAGGCGCGAGTCAGTAGAGACTTTACGCACTTCAAGCTCGATACCTTTTTCATTCAATTTCTTGAATGCTTCGATATCTTTTTCGTCGACGGACACGGCGTTATTCACCTGCGTTTTGCCCTGACGGAAAGCCATACCACCGATGTTTACGGTCGTGATTTTCACGCCAGCCTCAACCAGACGCAACACGTCAGTTGGGTTGGTGAACAACAGCATGACGCGGTCGTTGGCATATTTCGGGTTGTCCCAGACGCGAATGGCTTTCGCGACGTCGACAACGTGTGCGGTAACACCAGGAGGAGCAACCTGAGTCAGTAGCGTTTTACGCACGGTATCGGCAGCGACTTCATCGCTGACAACAATAATGCGGGTTACGTTGGTTTCTTTGGTCCAGCGGGTCGCTACCTGGCCATGAATCAAACGGTCATCGATACGGGCAAGGCCGATTTTCATATGGTCGTTCGGACCGGCAGGTTTCGCCGGGGCTGCTGCTTTTGGCACAGGCGCGGCAGCAGGGGCTTGAGGCGCAGCTTCCGGCGCTTTCAGTGCTTTCACACCGATTCGGCCAGTTTCTACTGCGATGGCAACCAACTCTGCGAAAGAGGGGTTATCATCACGTGCCATGAAAGTCTCTGCCAGCATCGGGATGTTAACACCGGTGACAACTTCGTAATTTTCTTTATCGACAACAATGCGGCTGGCGGCGTTGAACGGGCTGCCGCCCCATGTATCGACCAGGAAAAGAACGCCGCTGCTGGTGTCTAAACCACCCAACTTTGCCGTGTACTTTTCGATCAGGGTTTCGGCGTTTTCGCCGGGAACGAAATCAATGAAGGCGACATTATCCTGTTCACCTAAAATCATTTCCGCTGTTTTCAGCAACTGCTCAGCTGCTGACCCGTGCGTGCCGATGATAATAGCAATACTCACTCGCTACCTCCTCTGTTAACTCTGGGAAAGAGTTATGCACATAAGTAATGGTGCTGATGATGTCCGCCCGTTTTTATTCCTGAGGCGAACAGGGCACTCCCTGCGTAACTAATCTTTCCTTAATTTCTGATAAGACTGCTAAACAGTAAAACAGCAGAACCTCAACAGGTTGTGCGACGTGATTTATTTTAGTGTGCGAAAAAATAATTTTTGTGACGACTGTCCGTTATTCAACGACGTAATGTGAATACGCTTTCACGTGGGCAATAAAACAGCATAGTTGTTACAGGATGATGCTGAAGGTAAAAAATCATACTTTCTTCATATAATCATTCCTGATAGAGTAATTTTCCCAATAATTGAACAGGAGTACCGGGCCTCAGCCCTCCCTATGGACTGTCACCGACGTCACTATTCTTCGCTTTTTCACCTCATGATCACCGGCAAATCCGCCCCAATGGGCCTGATTTTTGCCGCACTGAAACCGCTTTCATCTGTTAATTTTGCAGTAAAAAAAGTTTGCCGGGCCCCTGAAAGCTCAGCGAATTGCGTTTCTTTGCGTCTTTTTTCTTTAACTCATTGCGGAGTCTGACATGGAATTTCTGATGGACCCTTCAATATGGGTCGGTTTATTGACGCTTGTTGTCCTGGAAATTGTTCTGGGTATCGACAACCTTGTTTTTATCGCCATCCTTGCCGATAAACTGCCGCCTAAACAGCGAGATAAAGCCCGAATCATCGGCCTGTCGCTGGCGCTGATTATGCGTTTAGGCCTGCTGTCGTTGATCTCGTGGATGGTCAAACTGACCACGCCGCTGTTTAGCATCGCACAGTTCAGTTTCTCGGGGCGTGACCTGATCCTGCTGGTCGGTGGCCTGTTCCTGCTGTTTAAAGCCACAACCGAGCTGCATGAAAGGCTGGAAGGGCACGATGAACAGGGAGCGCCAAACCGCGGCTACGCCAGTTTCTGGTCAGTAGTGGCGCAGATTGTTGTACTTGATGCGGTATTCTCGCTCGATGCGGTGATTACGGCAGTCGGCATGGTGAACAACCTGGCTGTCATGATGACGGCGGTGGTAATCGCCATGGGTGTGATGTTGCTGGCGTCTAAATCGCTGACGCGTTTCGTGAATAACCATCCGACGGTTGTCGTCCTGTGTCTGAGCTTCCTGCTGATGATCGGCCTGAGCCTGATTGCAGAAGGATTTGGCTTCCATATTCCGAAAGGCTATCTGTACGCTGCGATTGGTTTCTCGATTCTGATTGAGTTGTTCAACCAGATTGCGCGCCGCAACTTCCTGAAAAGCCAGTCGAACCGTCCTATGCGTGAACGTACCGCCGAGGCGATTCAGCGTCTGATGGGCGGGAAACGTCAGAGTCAGAATGAAGATGAACCGGCGGGCGATGTGTTACCGGCGGGTGAGACGTTTGCTGAAGAAGAACGGCATATGATCACCGGCGTACTGACGCTGGCCTCGCGTACGCTGCGCAGTGTAATGACGCCGCGAACTGAAATTTCCTGGGTCGATTGTGAAAAGTCACCCACCGAAATTCGCAGCCAGCTGCTCGACACGCCGCACAGTTTATTCCCTATCTGCCGCCATTCTCTGGATGATGTCATCGGGGTCGTTCGTGCGAAGGACCTGCTGGTTGCGCTGGAAAACGGTGAAAACATCGTGGCGTTTGCAGAAAAAACGCCGCCGATTGTGGTGCCTGAAACCATGGACGTCATCAATCTGCTTGCCGTTCTGCGTAAAGCGAAAGGCCGCCTGGTCGTGGTGAGTAATGAATTTGGTGTGATTCAGGGACTGGTGACGCCGCTCGACGTGCTCGAAGCCATTGCTGGCGAGTTCCCGGACGAAGATGAAACGCCGGACGTTATTGCTGACGGTGAATCATGGATAGCCAAAGGCGGGACGGATTTGCATTTGCTACAGCAAATTCTCGACGTGAACACGCTGGTCAGCACTGACGATGATTTCGCTTCGCTGGCGGGGTTACTGCTGTCGAAGTCCGGGCAGATGCCGGTGGCGGGTGAGGTGATTGAAATGGCTTCGCTGCGCTTTGAAATTCTGGACGTGTCGGAATACCGCATCGAGCGCGTTCGCATTACACGGTTGAAGTCAGAGAATGACTGGGAACAGGAACAGTAACCGGTTCTGCTTCAGTGAAAACGGCGACTCCGGTCGCCGTTTTTTATGGTTTGAATTCAGTGGCAGGCTATCAGGCCGGTTTGGTTTCGTTCGGCGGCGTGATGATTTGAGTCGATTTTTTATAGCGCTCAAGCCAGACAGGGAACACTTCAATCGGCATTGGCCGGGCAAAATAGTAACCCTGCAAAGAATCAACCTTGCGCTGCCGCAGGTATTCCACCTGTTCACGCGTTTCCACCCCTTCGGCAATCAGCTTCAGATTCAGGCGTTGCGCCAGCGTAATGATGGTGTCGGTGACCGTCGCGTTAATCGCGTCCGTACCAATCGACGCTGTGAAGGCCTGATCAATTTTGAGTACGTCAGGGTTCAGTGTCTTGAGATAACTCAGCGAACTGTGACCGGTGCCGAAATCGTCAATGGCCAGCAGGATCCCCATTTCTTTCAGCTGTGAAATTTCTGCCGCGCGTAATTCCTGCAAACGTGTTCGTTCGGTCAGTTCCAGCATCAGGGATACCGAAGGCTGCGCCGGAAGCCAGATTTTGCGGATGTCATCCACAATTTCCATGTTATTAAAATGCTGCGCTGCGACATTAATACTGACGTAAAAACCCGGTGTGGCAGGGAACACTTCCAGGTTATTCGCAACCGTCTGAATCAGATATCGCGTGAGCGAAATGATCAACCCGTGCTGTTCAGCAAGCGGAATAAAGACATCGGGCGACACCCATTCCTGACGGCGATTTTTCCAGCGCATCAGGGTTTCTACGCCGATACAGCGGCCATCGGTACTGTTAATGATGGGCTGGCAGTAGACCTTAAATTCGCGGTGCGAAATCCCGTGACTGATCGGATAAGCCAGACTGATCCGGCTGCCGGAAAGCAGATAAACCGCGGTGGCGGTCAGCAGGCTGATTAATACAGAAAGGGGCAGATGAGATAACAGTTCACTCCAGGCTAAATCGCTGGCTTCTTCGCCATAGAGCGATACGGAAAAATCGTATTTATCAGAACTGACGCTCAGCAAAGCGGGCTGCGGGAGGTGGCTGCTTTCCACAATCTCGTCACTGCCGTATTCGAGATTTTGTCTTCCGACATTTAATACGATGTGGCTGGCGTAGGGGGGTTGCGGCTCAAGCAGAAAGTTCGAGAGGACACCGATGTTATAAACAAACAGCTCGCCGTTGAGATTATCCGGCGTGGTCGGTTGCCAGAGAACCAGCGTGGGCGCATCCACCTTGCTCCATTTTGACGCACGCAGATCTAGCTGAGTTTTACCCTGAGCCAGATTAGGCAGTGTTTTGTTGAAATTAAGATCTAAAGCCCCGATCAGGCTCGAACAGATGATGGTGCCATTACTGACCAGGCTGATGGATCGCAGCGTTTGCATACGGGCGACAGTTTGTTGCATGACCGGTTGCAGCGCGTTGCAGCTTAGCGTCTGGTCGATAGGAATCGCTCTTCCTGCGGGTGACGCAGGTTCAAGTAATTTCTCCAATTTTTCAACGGTGTGGATAGCCACGCGTTGTTGATCTTCTGCGATGACCTGAGCTTGTTCGTAAATGCGAATGCCAAGAGTCAGAAGCAATGTACATATCCCCATTGCGCAGGCAAGCGCAATGCGATAGTAACGATACTTCGCAAGACCGGTCTGGGAGAACAGCATCGTTCTAATCCTTTTATCCCGTGTTAAATGCAGGCTCAAAATTATTATTATTAAAGGTTTACCGATGCGTAACAGCCGTGTTGTTATTATTGATAGTAGCTGTAAATCGCCGGACGCTCTCCCTGAGTTATGGAAAACTCCCTATTTTTCCCGGCAAAAATCAAAGAAAATCCGTATCGGTGACGTTGTCACGTATGTTTTTCTGTACATTTTTGCATGTATCTTCAGTGTATAAAGAGGTTCTCTGAACGGGAAAATCAGGCGGAAATCAGCATGCCGTACCTGCAGGGTATAATGCAAGTGTCACTACCATTATGTATTGATAATACAACAGGTTGTTGTTAGCGAAGGTTTTATTGCTACCGGCTCCCACCGGAGTGGTATTTCCTGCGGCAAGCGGGCCAAAAATGATGCAACCCGCCAGCCGCCTGGAGACGAAAAATCCTGCAAATGATTAGTCGCACTGAACCTTAATGGCTAAACCGCCGCGGGACGTTTCGCGGTACTTCGAGTTCATATCTTTGCCCGTTTCGTACATGGTCTCGATCACTTTATCCAGCGAAACGCGTGGCTCACTGGTCCGGCGCAAGGCCATGCGTGCGGCGTTGATGGCTTTTACGGAAGCAATCGCGTTACGTTCGATGCACGGAACCTGAACCTGCCCGGCAACCGGGTCGCAGGTTAAGCCCAGATTGTGTTCCATGCCAATTTCCGCTGCCACGCACACCTGCTCCGGGCTGCCGCCCAGCAGTTCTGTCAGGCCCGCCGCGGCCATAGAACAGGCCACCCCGACTTCGCCCTGACAGCCGACTTCCGCACCCGAAATCGACGCATTCATCTTGTAAAGAATGCCAATCGCGCCGGAGGTCAGGAAATAACGCAGGTAAATATCCGGGCTGACTGACTGAATAAACTGGTCATAATACGCCAGCACCGCCGGAACAATCCCGCAGGCGCCGTTCGTCGGCGCCGTCACCACACGCCCGCCGGCCGCATTTTCTTCGTTCACGGCCAGGGCAAACATGTTCACCCAGTCGATCACGTTCATCGGGTCATTAGACAGTTTATCGTTGGACACCAGCATTCTGCGCAAGGCAGACGCTCGACGCGGAACGCGAAGCGGGCCAGGCAGAACGCCTTCCGTATTCAGACCACGGTCGATACAGGCCTGCATGGTGTGCCAGATTTTCTCGAAATACTGTTCGATGTCCTGTTTGCTGTGCTGGGCGAGCTCATTTTTCATCATCAAACCTGACAACGAAAGGCCGGTTTCCTTGCATTTGGCCAGCATTTCACTCGCGGAATTGAAGCTGTAAGGGACCGTCACTTCATCAAGTACCGGCTGACCGAAATGCTCGTCATCGACAATAAAACCCCCACCGACGGAGTAGTAGGTTTTGCTGTAAATCATTTTGTCGCCCGCAAAGGCATGAATTTGCATCGCATTTTCATGGCGCGGTAAATTCTCACCGCGAAACACCATGCCGGTGTCACGGGGGAAATCGACTTCATGCTGAGTTTCACCCAGCGGCAGGCGCTGACGCTGCTCAACGTCGCGAATAAAATGGGGAATGCCGTCGATGTCGACGGTATCTGGCTGGTTACCCGCCAGACCTAAAATAATGGCGATATCTGTGTGGTGGCCCTTGCCTGTGAGAGACAGGGAACCAAAAACGTCCACGGCGACACGCGTAACGGCAGGCATCATGCCCTTTTCGAGCAGGTCATCAGCGAACTGTTTCCCGGCTTTCATCGGGCCCAAAGTATGGGAACTGGAAGGGCCAATCCCGACCTTGAACATGTCGAAAACGCTAATCACGTCGAATACTCCTGTAATGAATTACGGCAGGGAACGGGATCCCTGACAGCCACAACTCAACTTGTGGCTCAATCTATAGTTTAAAAGGCCTGAGGGGCAAAAGTTTCATTTTTCGCATGAAATAAACTTATTTGATGCAAAAGTGTGATCGGAATGTAATCAGCGGGCTCAAGCTTCAACCTGCCGGGCGAGCTGGCGGATGATCGCCGCCGTGAGTCCCCAGACAAATTGCTGCTGATACCAGGATAAATACACCCGGTGATGGATGCCTCTGCGATGAATATCCAGAGTGTGATAGCGGGCAAGATCAAACGCTTCCTGCAAGGGCATTTCAAACAGCTCGGCGACTTCATCCTCAGCCGGATGGAACGTCACATCGACCGGCAACAGCCCGACAACCGGCGTCACCTGAAAACCGCTGCTGCTGTCCTGCGGTGAAAGCGTGCCTAAAACGTGTACCTGTTCCGGCTCAATGGCGACTTCTTCCTGAGCTTCCCGCAATGCGGTGGCAATAATTGAGGTATCCGTTGCATCGGCCGCACCGCCGGGAAAGGCGACCTGACCGGGGTGTTTGCGCAGCTGATCGGAACGGCGCGTCAGTAAGATTGTCGGCTCTTTCCGGCAGATAATCGGAATTAAGACGGCGGCGTGACGGGTTCCGCGCAATGCGGGGGCAGGCATACGCGGTTGCTGCAACTGAAAGCGCAGGATGAAATCTTCCACCGCGGGGGAAAAAGTCTGCACGGGTGCGTGTTGTTCCAGCAAAGTCACGGCTGAACGTCTCCTAACTGAGGCAGTATGCGGGCAATTTTATCGAACGTTTCCTGATATTCTGCCTGTTCCTGGCTGTCGGCCACAATCCCGCCGCCTGCCCAGCAGTAAATTTTCCCTTTCGCCGTCAGCAGCGTGCGGATGGTGATATTACTGTCCATCGTGCCGCAGCAACTGATGTATGCAATGCTGCCGCAGTAACCGTTGCGTCGCTGTGGCTCAAGCTCTTCGATGATTTCCATTGCGCGGACTTTAGGTGCACCGGTAATTGAGCCGCCAGGAAAACAGGCGCGCAGCAACGCACTGGCGTGGCACGCTTCCGGCAGTTCTGCGGTGATGGTACTTACAAGATGATGAACCGCAGGGAAAGGCTCGACTTTGAATAATTCGGGAACGCGCACGCTGCCCGGCGTGGCAACGCGGCCAATGTCATTTCGCAATAAATCGACGATCATCAGATTTTCCGCACGATCTTTTTCCGATGCCGCCAGACGCTCAGCCTGACGCACATCTTCTGCGGGATCCTCGCTGCGCGGCAACGTCCCTTTAATCGGGCGCGTCTGGATCTGATGGTCTTTCAGCCAGATGAAGCGTTCAGGCGACAGACTGATCACCGTATTTTCAGGTAAACGCAGAAACGCCGAGAAGGGGGCTCGATTTGCACTATTCAGCTGCAAAAATGCCTGCCACTCGTCGCCGGAATAGTGTGTCGAAAATCGCTGCGCGAGGTTAATCTGATAGCAATCACCACTGTGAATGTATTCCTGAATCTGGCGGAATTTTTCACCGTATGCCCCGCGGCTCATGTTGGACTGCCACGGCGCTTTCAGCCGGAAAGGTTGCGCGGCGGTGGCCTTCTGTTGAGCCAGCCAGTGCAGGCGGACGGAAACGTCATGGTGGCAAATCAGCGTCACACGTTGCAGATGGTGATCGGCGATCAGTGCCCAGTCATAAATACCCACCGCCATATCCGGCAGGGCGATGTCCTGTTCTGCCGTGTCGGGCAGTGCCTCAATACGCCGTCCTAAATCATAGCCAAACAACCCGAGCGCGCCGCCCAGAAACGGAAAATCAGGCGAGCTTTCCGCCTGCAAACCGGATGCCGATAGGTATTCCTCCAGCAGGGCAAACGGATCTTCTTTGCGCAACGTCACTTCACCGTTTTGCTCAACCTGCGTGATCTCATCGCGCGTCGTCAGTGTGATCAGCGGATCCGCCACCAGAATATCAAAGCGGTTATGCTGATGCTGCGCAGAGCCGGAATGCAAAAGCATGGCCCACGGCAAAGCTGAGAGCGCAGAAAATTGTTCGGACAGCGCATCGGGATGATAAGGCAAAGTATGAAAATTTACGGAACGGGTGGGTTGCATGGCAGGTAAGAGCTTCCGGGCGCAATTAAAACGTATTATAGCGCCGATCCTAACATAGATTCGGCTGCCTGAAAGCAGCACAGGCGATTTGCAGCAATAAGGCGTATACTGTGCAACCCCGCAGCCTGCGGGCCGATTTAACGTACAACAGGAATCTCCCATGCTGACAGGTATGCCTTCATTATCACATTCCGAACAAGAACAGGCCGCCGATCGTATCCGCCAGTTAATGGAAACCGGAATGAGCAGCGGCGAAGCCATTGCAACCGTTGCGGAAGAAATCCGTGAAACGCACAAAGGCGATCGCGTGACCGTTATCTTTGATGACGAAGACGAGTAAATTTCCGCCCTGATAAGCACATATCAGGCATAAAAAACCGGACCCTTTGCGGAGTCCGGTTTTTTTTCATCTTTATTCAGGCTTCAGCCTTGAACGGTAACCGCCGCTGCGGCTTGTTTCGCCTGCTCAACCGCGTCTTCAACGTTCTCGGCAATCGCCAGCGCCACGCCCAGACGGCGTTTGCCGCTGATTTCCGGTTTACCGAACAGACGGATCTGATTGAAACCCGTCAGCGCGTTTTCCAGCCCGCTGAAAGAAACGTTGTTGCTGGTCAGTTCCGGCAGGATAACCGCGGAAGCCGACGGGCCGAACTGGCGGATTTTCCCGACCGGCAGACCTAAGAATGCGCGAACGTGCAGGGCGAACTCGGACAGATCCTGAGAAATCAGTGTGACCATTCCGGTATCGTGCGGACGCGGTGACACTTCGCTGAAAATCACTTCATCGCCACAGACAAACAGCTCAACGCCAAACAGCCCTTTGCCGCCCAGCGCCTTCACCACTTTTTCTGCGATATCTTTCGCGCGCTGCAATGCCAGTTCGGTCATTTGCTGTGGCTGCCAGGATTCACGGTAATCGCCATCTTCCTGACGGTGCCCGATTGGCGCGCAGAAATGAATGCCGTCAATGGCGCTGATAGTCAGCAGCGTAATTTCAAAATCAAACTTCACCAGACCTTCAACAATGACGCGTCCGCCACCGGCACGGCCACCTTGCTGGGCATAATCCCAGGCTGTCTGTAACTGCTCAGCGCTGCGGATCAGGCTCTGGCCTTTACCGGATGAACTCATCACCGGTTTGATGATGCACGGGTAACCGATTGCGTCTACGGCCTGACGGAAAGACGCTTCGTCGTCAGCAAACTGATACGTCGATGTCGGAAGCTTGAGGGTTTCCGCGGCCAGACGACGGATGCCTTCACGGTTCATGGTCAGACGCGTCGCTTCGGCGCACGGCACCACGTTATGGCCCTGTTTTTCCAGCTCGACCAGCATGCTGGTGGCAATAGCTTCAATTTCCGGCACGATAAAATCAGGGCGTTCGTTTTCAATAACGGCTTTCAGGGCATCGCCATCGAGCATGTTAATAACATGGCTGCGGTGAGCGACCTGCATGGCGGGTGCATCCGCGTAGCGATCGATAGCGATCACTTCCAGACCCAGGCGCTGACATTCGATCGCCACTTCCTTACCCAGCTCGCCAGAGCCTAACAACATGACGCGGGTGGCGCCGGTGCGCAGTGCAGTACCAATGGTTAACATAGCTTCGTACCCAGATCTTTGATGAAGGAAAGTAAGAATTTCGGGCCGCAGTATATCTGAAATTATCGGGGACGAAAACGATTGCGCAGTGTGTTTGAAAAATTCCCTGCGTACGTCAGAAGGGGATTTACAGGATTTTTTAAGCCGGTTTTCTGCTGTTTAAGGCAGTCTGCGGGCGTCTCTGTTATCATTTAGCAAACCATGGCGCCAGATCTTCTGCCGCTGCCCCGATTTTTGCCTCACATAAAGAGTTATCGCCTTGAGCACGCATTCCTTTTCTGTCCTGACATTGCCCGCTGAGCAACTTTCCAACCTGAATGAACTGGGTTACACCGAAATGACCCCGATTCAGGAAGCCTCTTTGCCCGCTATCCTGCAAGGTCAGGACGTCCGCGCCAAAGCCAAAACCGGCAGTGGTAAAACAGCCGCTTTCGGCATTGGTTTGCTGAACAGCATCACCGTTTCACAGTTTGTGGCGCAGGCGCTGGTGCTTTGTCCGACGCGCGAACTGGCCGATCAGGTCAGTAAAGAATTACGTCGTCTGGCGCGTTTTACCCAGAACATCAAAATCCTGACCCTTTGCGGTGGCCAGTCAATCGGCCCTCAGAACGAATCGCTGGTCCGTCAGCCACACATCGTGGTCGGCACGCCGGGCCGTATTCAGGAACACCTGCGCAAAGGCACGCTGAAGCTGGATGATCTGAAAGTGCTGGTACTCGATGAAGCCGACCGCATGCTGGACATGGGTTTTAGTGAAGATATCGAAGATGTGGTCAGCTATACGCCGCAAACACGCCAGACGCTGCTGTTCTCCGCGACGTATCCGGACGGCATTGAACGCATCAGCTCCAAATTCCAGCGCGAACCGCTGAAAGTGGAAATTGAAGGCGAAGATGATGTGGCAGACATCAAGCAGGTGTTTATCGAAGCGGATAAACATCAGCGTTTATCCCTGCTGGCGGCGGTATTGTACCAGCATCAGCCGACATCGTGCGTGGTGTTCTGTAATACCAAGCGTGACTGCCAGGAAGTGTGTGACGCGCTGGCGGCCAAAGGGATCAGTGCGCTGGCGCTGAACGGCGACCTCGAGCAGCGTGACCGTGACCGTGTACTGGTGCGTTTCTCCAATGGCAGCTGCCGTGTGCTGGTCGCAACCGACGTTGCGGCGCGCGGGCTGGACATCAAACAGTTAGGTCTGGTCATCAACTATGAACTGTCTTTCGACCCGGAAGTTCACGTTCACCGTGTAGGCCGTACAGGGCGTGCGGGAACCAGCGGTCTGGCGGTCAGTCTGGTGACTCCGCAGGAAATGCCACGTGTGACGGCGCTGGAAGATTACACCCGTCAGCGGTTCACCTGGCAACCTGCCGCGCAGGCGCTGGCGGCAACGCCGGTGGCGCTGGATGCTGAAATGGCCACGCTGTGTATCGACGGTGGTCGTAAAGCCAAAATCCGTCCCGGCGATATTCTCGGCGCGCTGACCGGCGATGCCGGGCTGACCGCGGCAGAAGTCGGTAAAATTGATATGTTCCCGATCCACGCTTACGTTGCTATCCGTCAGAAGAGTGCGAAGAAAGCCCTGCAACGCCTGCTGGAAGGGAAAATTAAAGGCAAAAACTGCAAAGCGATTATTTTACGCTAAAACAGTTATGTCGCGTTTTACATTGTTCGTCTGATTGTTAATGTTGTGTTATTGGCTTGTTGATGATTATATTGTCTGACACAAGTGATGACCTTTCGGTGTGTGTGGTTATTGTTCCGGCAAGGTCAGCGTAATAAAAGACAAAGACTGGGAAGACGAACGATGAAAAAGATAATCTTGAGCGCGGTAATGGCAGTCGCAGGAATGAGCGGTCTGGTCCAGACTGCTCAGGCCGATGAGCCTGAAGTGAGAACGGCGACGGTCACACCTTGCGCGAATGCGACGAAAGATGAACTCGCGGCGCTGGTGAAACGCGATTTTCTGCAAAACCGCATTCCGCGCTGGGATGCTGATAAAAAAGCGCTCGGCACCTCAACGCCGGTTGCATGGGTTGATGCCGGCAGCATCACCGGTGATAACAAGAAATGGGATATCCCGCTGAAAGTCCGCGGTGATCATGCCGACAAGACGTACGACGTCACGCTTAACTGCCAGCTCGGTGAAATCAGTTACAGCACGCCGGTCTGAGTTTTTCCCCTGCGCCCGTAACCCCTGACGGGCGCACATTCCCGCTAATTCCCGCACATTCCGTCTCTTGGTTTCCCCGTCTAAACCTGTCACTCTTGTCACACCATAAAGAGGACAAAGAGATCCGAGATGATGACACCTCCAAAGGCTGAAAAACGCCCGCAAACACTGAGCGTACACGGGGATGACCGTGTCGATAATTACTATTGGCTGCGTGACGATGACCGCGCCGATCCTCAGGTTCTGGCGTATCTGACGGCAGAAAACGAATACACCGATCTGGCGATGCAGCCCCATCAGGCGCTGCGTGAAATGCTTTACGGGGAAATGGTCGCGCGCATTGCGCAGCAGGATCACTCCGTTCCTTACGTCAAACACGGCTACCGTTATCAGACCCGCTACGAGCCGGGCAACGAATACGCAATTTATCTGCGTCAGCCCGCCGCCGAACATGAACAATGGCAGACGCTGATCGACGGAAATGAGCGTGCCAGCGATGGCGAGTTTTATACGCTGGGCGGCTTAGACATTAGCCCGGACAATAAACTCATGGCCGTGGCCGAAGATTTCCTGTCCCGCCGCCAGTACGACATTCGCATTAAAAATCTGGATGATGAAACCTGGACTGACGATCTGCTGAAAAACACTTCCGGCAGCAGCGAATGGGCAAACGATTCTCAGACGCTGTATTACGTTCGTAAGCATAAGAAAACGTTGCTGCCGTATCAGGTTTACCGCCACGTCGTCGGCACAGATCCGAAAACGGACAAACTGGTTTACGAAGAAAAAGACGACACGTTTTACGTCGGGCTGGATAAAACCACCTCAGAAAAATACATCCTGATCCACCTCGACAGCACCACGACGTCCGAGATCCTGCTGCTGGATGCCGATGATCCGCAGGCGACGCCGAAAGTGTTCCTGTCGCGCCGTAAAGATCATGAATACGCGCTCGATCATTATCTGGGCCACTTCTATATCCGTTCGAACAAAGACGGTAAAAACTTTGGTCTCTATAAAAGTGTAAACGCCACCGAGGCGCAGTGGCAGACGCTGATTGCACCGCGCATTGAAGTCATGCTCGAAGGTTTTAGTTTGTTCCGCGACTGGCTGGTGGTAGAAGAACGCCATCAGGGGCTGACGCAGCTACGCCAGATCCACTGGACCAGCGGTGAGGAAAAATCACTGGCATTTGATGACCCTACGTATACCACCTGGTTGGCGTACAACCCGGAACCGGATACGTCGTTGCTGCGTTACGGCTACTCGTCGATGACCATGCCAAGTTCGCTCTTTGAGCTGGATCTCGACACGCATGACCGTACGTTGCTCAAACAGCAGGAAGTGAAAGATTTTGATGCGACGAATTACCGCAGCGAACGCGTCTGGGTCACAGCGCGCGACGGCGTGAAAGTCCCGGTTTCACTGGTTTACCGCCGTGAATTGTTCAAGCCAAACACAAATCCGTTACTGGTTTACGGCTACGGCTCCTACGGCAGCAGCATGGATCCGGCTTTCAGCGGCAGCCGCCTGAGCCTTCTCGACAGAGGCTTTGTTTTCGCACTGGCCCATATCCGTGGCGGCGCAGAACTGGGCCAGCAATGGTATGACGATGGCAAACTGTTTAACAAACTCAACACGTTCCACGATTTCATCGATGTAACAAAAGAACTGGTGGCTGAAGGTTACGGCGATGCAGGGCAGGTTTACGCGATGGGCGGCAGCGCCGGTGGTTTGCTGATGGGCGCGGTAATTAATCAGGCTCCAGATTTATTCCACGGCATCGTTGCACAGGTTCCTTTTGTTGACGTTGTCACCACCATGCTCGATGAGTCTATTCCGCTGACGACTGGCGAGTATGACGAGTGGGGTAATCCTAACGACAAAGCGTATTACGACTATATGTTGCAATACAGCCCGTATGATCAGGTGCGTGCGCAGGCTTATCCGCACATGCTGGTGACTACCGGTTTGCATGATTCACAGGTGCAATACTGGGAACCGGCGAAGTGGGTTGCGAAACTGCGTGATGTCAAAACTGACGACAATCAGCTGCTGATGCACACGGATATGGATTCCGGCCACGGTGGTAAATCTGGGCGCTTCAAGGCTTACGAAGATATCGCGCTTGAATATGCCTTTGTTCTGTCGCTGGCAGCGAAAAAATAACAGGTTCCCCCGAAATAATTCAAGTCGCAGGAAGGCGGCAAGTGAGCGAATCCCGATGAGCTGACATGGGTCAGTGATTCGGGTGAGTGAGCGCAGCTAACGCATCTGCGGCTTGAAGTATGACGGGGGAATAAAAAAACCCGCGTTCAGCGGGTTTATTCTACGAAGGAACTTTATCAGGCAGCTGCTTTCTTGGCTTTTTTCTCAGCCTTCTTCTCAGCAGGGGTCTTCAGTGGCTTTTTCTTCGCATTTTTTTTGCTATCCATTCCTTTACTCATAATCGCCTCTCTTTAAAGCTGGTGGATTGGGTTGCTCAGCTATTTACTGCCTATTTCGTGTCAGTTGCAAGCAGCTTTGCACGTTTTTCTTTTGTCATCTTCGCCGTTTTCGTTTCACGGGCAGCAAGCTTGCAAGCTAAATTGCGTGATAAGTATGCGAACAGCATATGAAATAACGATTTTTGGTCATAACAACTTGTCGCGGCGGAACCGATGCGCTGTTATTAACAGGCGAGCACATCAATCAATACACTGGCCGAATAGAACAGGAAATGTCATGCCAAAATTAAAAGGGTTGTATCCGCCTCTGGAAGCGTATGCCAGCGGCATGCTTGATACGGGCGATGGACACCAGATTTACTGGGAACGCAGCGGAAACCCGGAAGGTAAACCAGCGGTATTTCTGCACGGCGGGCCGGGCGGGGGCTGCTCATCGGTTCACCGGCAACTTTTTGATCCCAATGATTATGACGTCATGCTGTTTGACCAGCGTGGCTGCGGGCGTTCAAAACCTCACGCCAGTCTTGACAACAACACGACCTGGCATCTGGTCGAAGACATTGAACGCTTGCGTAAATTAGCGGGTGTCGAGAAATGGCTGGTGTTTGGCGGTTCGTGGGGATCAACGCTCGCACTTGCTTATGCTGAAACGCATCCTGAACGTGTCAGCGAAATGGTTCTGCGCGGCATTTTTACCCTGCGTAAGCAGGAACTGACCTGGTATTACCAGGATGGCGCATCCCGTTTCTTCCCTGAAAAATGGCAGCGTATTTTGTCGATTTTAGATGATGAGGAACGCAAGGATGTCATCGCCGCCTATCGTGCACGCCTGACGTCGGCAGATCTCGCCGTTCAGCTGGAAGCCGCGAAAATCTGGAGCTTGTGGGAAGGGGAGACTGTGACGCTTCTGCCTGCGGAAGGTTCGTCATCTTTCGGCGAGGATGACTTCGCGCTGGCGTTTGCCCGCATCGAAAACCATTACTTCACGCATCTGGGTTTTCTGGACAGCGACGATCAGCTTTTGCGCAATGTAGATCGCATCCGCCATATTCCCGCCGTTATTGTCCACGGCCGCTACGATATGGCCTGTCAGGTGCAAAACGCCTGGGACCTGGCACAGATCTGGCCGGAAGCGGAACTGCACATCATCGAAGGGGCAGGGCATTCGTTTGACGAGCCTGGGATCCTCGATCAATTGATCCGTACTAACCAGCGTTTCGCCACCCGGCGTTAACGTTTTCTGTGCTCCCGTTTACCCGCAAAGCCGTCGCTTATTTTTGCTTAGGTTCGTAAGGTAAACGGGAAAATTTATGTGATTCCCCGCGATAAAACATGACCCGTTCACGAAAGTAAGTGCGCAAATGCGCAGGTTGCTCGCGTTCAGCCATCTCAGCCACAACAGGCATATTGTAACGTTCCTTAAAAGCGACAGCTGATGCGGCGAGATCGACGTTAATGCGGTCCATCTCGTCTTTGCTGATTTCGGCCAGATTGATGCTCATTGTTGTTTCCTGCTAAACCATTTCGCCGCATTGTACCCGACACCCTGCGCAGGGTGAATGTTGTCTTTAGAATTTTATTATCCCCTGTGTTGTTGGCGCGATTCCCTGGTGTTAATGAGTAAATAAGAATTATTCCCGAAACCTAAGTGATAATTATATTCAACGGAAAGAGTAAAGCAGGGTATTTAAATAAGAATGATTCTTTTTAATAACATCCTTTATGTTAATGATTATCATTAGTGCATAATTTAATGAAAATAAATTTCATTAAATTCAATGTGTTAATTTATATTGTTGCCTGCATGATTAATAATGTGAATCGGGTGTTTTTATTTTGTATTGATGCGGGCATAATGCGGGTAAATAACCCCATTCATCTGCCTTAATTTATTTTATGGAGCCGCATCATGCTTAAAAAAGAAATGATCGACCAGCTGAACGAACAGCTGAACCTCGAGTTTTACTCTGCCAATTTATATTTGCAGATGAGTGCATGGTGCAGCGATAAAGGCTACGAAGGCGCAGCGGCGTTCCTGAAACAGCACTCCATGGAGGAAATGGATCACATGCATCGCCTGTTCAAATACGTCAGCGATACCGGCGCATTACCTCTGCTGGGCGCGATTGCTGCTCCGCCGGTGTCGTTTGAATCTCTGACTGATTTGTTCAAACAAACCTATGAGCATGAGCAACTGATCACCCAGAAAATCAACGAACTGGCCGATTTGTCCATGACGCTGAAAGACTATTCTTCTTTCAACTTCCTGCAATGGTATGTTGCTGAACAGCATGAAGAAGAAACGTTGTTCAAATCCGTTCTCGATAAACTGGCTCTGGTCAGCAACACCGGCAACGGCCTGTTCTTCGTGGACAAAGATCTGAAGAACATGGTGGCACAGGCTCCGGCAGGCTAATTTTCCTGTGGTTGTGGTTCATAAAAACGCAGAGTGCTCAGGCCTCTGCGTTTTTTTATGTTTTTTTGACAAACGTTTTGGAGCGGTTTGCGATAAAGTGACGGCGTTATAAATTCATCGTTAAGCAAGCCAAGGAATTATCGTGTTCAAAAAAACCACTTCTCTTTGCCGTGCACTGGCAGTCTCAGCTGTTTTGCTGGGCGGATTTATCTCACAGCAGGCTTCTGCCCACGCACACCTGAAAACAGAAACGCCCGCCGCCGACACCGTTGTCACCGTCAGCCCGTCCGAATTGTCACTGGGCTTTAGCGAAGGCATCGAACCTAATTTCAGCAAAATTACGCTGACCGACGCAGAAAATAAAACCGTTAAAACCGGTTCTATGACGCTCGCGGCGAATGACAAAACTCAGGCGGTTCTCCCGCTTACGGAAACGCTGAAGTCGGGTAAATACCTGGTAACGTGGAGCGTTGTCTCCGTTGATGGTCATAAAACACACGGTCAGTACAGCTTCACCGTTAAATAAACGATGAGCCTGACTGCCATGTTTGTCCTGTGCCGGTTTGTCCACTTTGCTTCACTGATGCAAATTTTTGGCTTGAGCGTCTTTTGCTCCTTACTGGCACCGCAGGGCTTTTCTGCCGTATTGCTGCGTAAAAATCAGTCTCTGATGATGTGGTCCGGCATTCTGGCGGCGGTGACGTCGGTGGGAATGCTCGCAATTCAGGCCGCGCAGATGGGAAACGGTTGGGGTGACGGGCTGAACCTGAACGTCTGGCTGCTGGTGCTCACGACGTCGTTTGGTGACGTCTGGCGGTGGCATCTTTTACTGACGGCAGCATTATTGCTGGTCATGCTGATGGACTGGTTGCCGGGACGCAACGTGATCATCTTTTTGTGTGCCCTCGGTTTACTGATGAGCCAGGCGCTGATCGGCCATGCGGCGATGCATGACGGCGCGCTGGGGCTGTTACATCGGACTAATCATGTCGTGCATCTGCTCAGCGCGGCTTACTGGTTCGGATGCTTATACCCGCTGCTGACCTGCATGTTATATACGCGACAACCTGCGACACGCCCTTATGCGATTGCCACGCTTATCCGGTTTTCGGTCTGGGGCCACGCCGCCGTCGCGCTGGTTATCCTGACCGGTATTCTGAATACCGCGATTATTTTGCAACGCTGGCCGGTCGATATGACCTCGCTTTATCAGCGTCTTCTGGTCATTAAAGTGGCGCTGGTCGGGATCATGTGCGGCATCGCCATTTTCAACCGTTACCGGCTGGTGCCGTTAATGGGTAAACAGCCGGAGCTGGCCCAGCGCCATTTCATCATGATGACGTGGCTCGAATGGGGGCTGGCGTTATTGGTTTTACTGGCGGTGAGCTGGTTTGCAACACTTGCACCGGGCTGAAAAGCATGAAGAATTTACTATTTACTGAGGAAAAATCATGAGGAAAACACTGCTCGCCTGCGTGTTGCTAACCTTATCTGCCAGCAGTTTTGCGGCGCCGCAGGTTGAAACGATCAGTCGCCTGCAATATGGCAAAGCCTGGGCTTTTACGCGTGAAGAAGTCATGCTGCAATGCCGTCCCGGTAACGCGCTATATATCATTAACGACAGTACACTGGCGCAATATCCTCTGAACGACGTCGCCAAAGAGCAGGTTAAAAACCGCCAGGTTCAGGCCGTGCCGCTGGAGAAAATCTGGCTAGACGATCCGGCTGATCCGGGGCAAAAAATGAGCCTCGCGCCGTTTATCGCCAAAGCCGAGACGCTTTGCTGAATCGCCGTGCAGCCGGTAACTGCCTGATGTTAATCCTATGTTTTGCGTATGTTGTCACACAATGAGAATAATACATCATTGTTATTATCACTATGTTTCAAACTGAGTGGAAAATAGTCAGGCCTCGGCTACTCTTAAAGTTGTACGGCTTAACCGCCTGCATTAATGCCAACTTTTAGCGCACGGCTCTCTCCCAAGAGCCATTTCCCTAGACCGAATATAGGAATCGTATTCGGTCTTTTTTTTTGCCTGTTTTTTGAATCAACGACTTATAGTAAAAACAACCACTTAAACCACTTCCCGTTGCCCTCAATGTGACTTACTAGGACTTTCTGCCGCCACTTTGTCGCCAAAGATTGTTGTATTAAAACGCATGGAACAAAAGGCAAGTTTAGGTAAGGGCACAGACCTGCTATTCGCCGGTTTTAACCATCACGCATTGTAAAAACTACAGAGCGTTTCAAAGTTAATGCCATAGGCCTGAAGAACATGAGCTTTTTTGTTATAAAGTACCCCTAGCATATTTCTTTTATCTTCTGCCAAGCCGAGATGGATCTTTTTGTGACAAGTTGGGCAAAGAGAAACAACGTTACCAACATCATCAAGAGAATATTGAGTGAAATGTTGATGGGACATTGGTATCAGATGATGAGCCTCCATATATTGCCTTGAAGTAACCGGGGAGATAAATGACATATGGTTACTATCAAAGTCACATTGATAATTGCTGTTCTCAAGTACCTGCTTTGCAATCCTTGGATCCCTTGGCTGTAACATACGTGTTTGTTGTATGAGTCCTCCGGCCTGAGTAAGGAGTACTTCTTGCTGATAGACCACATCATCAGGATCCTGATTTTGAATCGAGAAACGTTGGTCTGCAATTCTTGAGCGGGCTAGCCAAAAGTTATCCCAGCTCCCGGATGGGATAAATCCAACAATCGAATAGGGATCCGCCTGGCGATTAAAAATAATAAAATAATCGTTTGGGTTGCACCCGAACCCGTTAGAAGTCTGCATATACAGACGAAGCTCATTTCCCTCGGCTTTTGGATAAACTATTGGAAGTTCCTGAGTTCCGAAATTCATCACATTAGACGGGTCCAGCACATAGAAAGGCCAGCGCTCAGGAAGACCATCCTCAATAGAACCTCCACGGCGTTTGAAATTTTCTGGGCGATATTTCTGCGATAAAACAGCCTTTTCAAACTGGTCAAGCGTGATACTGCGGTCTCCAGTAGCTTCCCTATGGGTTACAACTGAATAAGCACCTGAGGTAGCCCCTAACAGGTTTAGTTGATTTTGCGTTAATGCTGGCATTTTAGAATTCCTTCATACGAATATTGAGTTATTGTCCGCTACACCCTGTAGTACAGGGCTAATCTACCCTGTAGTACAGGGCTAATCTACCCTGTGGTACAGGGCTAATCTACCCTGTGGTACAGGGTAGCGTCAACCCTGAATTACAGGGTAATAAATTGTCGACATTATTTTTCCATTAATTGAGCCAGCGGATTCAGGTAAATAGCGTCTTCCAGGTGATCCGGAGCGAAGTGCGCGTAACGCATTGTGACACGGATATCTGAGTGCCCGAGGATGCGCTGCAGCACGATGATGTTGCCACCAGCCATCATGAAATGACTGGCGAACGTATGCCGGAGAACGTGCGTCATCTGACCTTCCGGCAGCTCGATGCCGGCCAGCCTGATCACCCGATAAAACTGCTTATAGCAGGGCGAGAAGGGCGCGCCCCTACGGGCGATCAGTTCGTCATAAAGCGGGCGGGAGAGGGGAACGGTACGGTTCTTTTTACCTTTGGTATTGATGAAGGTGAGTTTATAGGGGGAAATCTGCGAGCTTTTGATTTTTGCTGCCTCGTTCCAGCGTGCGCCGGTCGAAAGGCAGACTTTAACGATAAGCGTTAATTCGTCATTTCCATGCTGCTCACAAGCTGCCATGAGCAGCAGAATTTGTTCCTGAGTCAGCCATGCCATTTCACGTTCCGGCTGATCAAACTCGCGGATATTTTCCAGCGGGTTAGGTAACGACCATTCCCCCAGGCGTTTCAGCTCATTGAACACCGCCCGTAAAAAAGCGTGCTCACAGTTCACCGTACCGGTGGAAACTTTACGGGTAGCCAGACTGGTACTGTAGCCGTTATTAATTTCGCCGCGCAGCCGCTGATCGCGATAGTGCGCCCAGTCTTTCGGTGTGATCATGCTGGCTATCGGGTCACCCATGCCCGCGCTGATAATCTTCAGTTTGCCCAGCCGTCCCTTTTTATCATTCAGAGAGCAGCCGTGCAGGCTGTACCAGAGATCGACCAGTTCGCTCAGCTTACGCCGGTCTTCCTTCTCACCCAGCCAGGGTTTGTTCTTCGCCTGTTCCATGGTGTAGGTCTCAAAGGCTAAGGCCTCACCCTTGGAATCAAACTGCCTGCGGCACCGCTTACCTTCGCGCCCGTTCGGGTAGCACTCGCATAACCATTTGCCGGTAGACAGCTTTCTAACACTCATCACATTCTCCTTTTTGAGAATGTGAATTTTACTGTATATAAAACCAGTGTAAATGTTTGATTTAGTCAGTCGTATACATGTAAGTTGATTAATACACTGAATCAATAAAAGAAAAACCCGCTTTCGCGGGCTTAGTTTTAGTGCATTTGCAGTGACTGCTGACTGTGCTTGTCAGGATGCAACTGCACAGCGTGAACTGTTCCTGGCTCAACAATGATGTCAGCAATCGACTCATGAGTTTTAAACGTGCAACTGCAATTAATGTTCTGACACTGGTGATAACGCTCTTTGGTATTGATGCTCAGATAACGACTGGATCGTGCGTGTGCTGCGTGTTGGCATTTAGGGCAGTGCATCATAATAATCACCATGTAATCATTTTTAATCAGATGAAGTCATTGTATGTTATTTCGAAAATCATACACGCTGTATTACATTGATTTACAGAGCCTTCTATCCCACGCTGTCGATGCGCTAGTAACAACCATTCATGTGCATTATTATCTGAAATATGGACATAAATTTATCAGGTTTCATCCCTGCATTACTTCCCATCGCACTTTCCCCAGGAGCCAGCTTTACGCTTGCGATGAACAGTGCGCTCTCAGGCGGGCAGAGAGGACTACTAAAAACACTCACCGGCACGGCGCTTGGCATTTATACACATGCAATCCTTATCGGGTTTGGCATCACCTCTTTGCTTGTGGCGTCGCCAGCACTTTTTCATATGCTGAAAATTGCCGGAACAGCCTACCTGCTTTGGTTGGGTATACAGCTCATTCGCAGTGGTCTGAAAGCGCGTGAAATGGTATTCGACTCTGGTGGTGCTCCTGTCACAATGAAAGATGCATGGCTGGCTAATGTTTTGAATCCAAAAGCCATCATGTTTTACCTCACGGTAGTTTCACAATTTGCTGGCAGCAAAGGGGAGATCGGGCATTACATGATCCTTGCCACGGTGCATATTGCTGTTATGACTCTTTGGCTAATCGCGATTAGTAAAGTTCTCATTTTTTCTGCCAATAAGATGAACACCATGACTTTGAAAAAATATGTGAATGTCGCGGGTGGTGGCTTACTTATACTTTTCGCATTTATGAGCATACTGCATTAGAAAGCAGGGTCTCCCTTCTCACTGGCTTACTTCGCCACTTTCCGTCGCCTCATAACTCACATCAGACAGCAGCACCTCCAGATTCAACGTCGTCACAAATCCGCTGCCGCCCAGGCTGTGCGTCACCTTACTGATTATCCATGGCTGCGCGTCGATCACGGATTTAAAGCCGGACACGGCCACCGGCGTCTCAGGAAATAAATCAGCCCGCCCGCGAGCCAGGGAGATCGAGAACTCCGCGACGCCGCGCTGGAGTTTGTCCCACTTTGCCTGGGCTGCCCGCATGGCCGCTTTCTGCGTGGCGTAAATGGTGGTCAGGTTAAACACGTTGTCTTCACTGCCCGCCAGGTATTCCCCTTCCTTTGCCTCCGGCGTTTTCTGCACCTTCGCGCTGGTCTTCTTTGCCTTTGGATGTTGCAGGGCGCGCAGGTACTGCACTTTCGGTTTCCGCTGCACCTTCACCTTTTTCGGTTTCGGGTCTTTGGTATGCAGCCAGCTTGCAGACACGCCGGTGTAGGCTCCACGGTCAGCAATATTAAACGTGTGTCCGTCGCCGTCGCTGCGGACAATCGTCATCTGCGGGATCGGCTTCCCGCTTGCCGTCTTTGCTGCCCCAGGCTTGATAAACAGCAAATTACCGGCCTTGATGGCAACAACCGCGCCGTTCAGCTCCGCCAGGCGGGTGATAAACTTCGCGTCGGTTTCTTGGGTCTGATCGATATGCGACACCTTCACGCCCCTGAACGGCTTGGCGATGGCGGGCTTGAGGTTATTGCGCGCCGCCACGGCGGACACCACCGCTTCCAGCGTCGTGTCGTGATAGGAGTTGTCGCGGCGGGAATTCAGGCTGCCGCGATAGTCCGCACTGCGGGCGCGGATGGTCAGCGTGTCCGGCGTTCCGCGATGCTCCACCTCGTCCACCGTGAAATCGCCCTTGTTCGTCAGCGCCTGGCCTTCCCAGCCCAACGCGATATTAATCACCGCGCCGCGTAGCGGCATCTCCAGCAGGCCGTCGGTGTCGCTCAGCTCGATGTCGAGCTGGTCAGCCTCAAAGCCGCGGTTATCAGTGAGCGTTAGCGATATCAGCCGGTTGCCGACGTCCTGAGTGATGTCCTTACCACCGACGGTCACCGTGAAGTCCGGCGCAAACTGCGCACCGGCACCGATGGTCATATCCGTAATCACAGCAGTCCCCCAAGCTGACCGGTTAAACTACCGGCCTGATTTAGCAGCCCGTCAGCCTGGGCTTTCATGTCGCCGAACATCGCCGCCAGTGATTCATCCACGCGGGTCAGCGTCAGAGTAAATTCAATCCGGCGGGCGGCACCGTTGGAAAAATGCTCCGTGTGGGTTTCGCTGACGCTGTTCACCACGAACATCCCGTAAATGGTGCCGCTGCCTTCCAGCAGCGGCCACGCCTTGCCTTCGTCAGCCATCAGGTTCAGTGCGAGCAGTGACAACTTCCCGCCGGTGATTTCCGGCATCAGCACGCCGGACAGGGTAATTTTCTCCTCATTCACGCCGAGGAACTGCGGCAACGGGCGCAGGCCAACGCGGTTGTTTACCGGCCAGCGGTAATCGACATCACGCTGCAAGCTTTGATAGGGGACGGTCTGCAACTGAAACACAAACAATCCGAGGGTTAACATCATGCGCCTACCTCCTTAATCGTTATCCATGCGGGAACGTTGCTGTGCTACGCGGGCGCGGTCACGGGCTTCCAGCTCGGCGCGGATCTGACGACTGGTGTCCTGGACACCCAGACCGGCGCCGGCAGAAATCTGATAAGTGTGCGTGCTGCGGTCGATATAACTGCGCCCGCCGCCGACGGACACCGGCGCATAACCGCCGCCCGGCAGGCCGCCCGACGGCGGTACAATCGGGGCGGGGTTATCCAGCGGATGACCTGCCGGATCCGCATCGCTGTTTTGCTTCGTGCGCCGGTCAGCTTTGTCGGCTGCTTTATCAATGTCTGCGGATTCATCTTTGATGATGCCGAGCTTCTCCAGCAGCCAGACCACGCTGCTGCGCAGCTTATTTGCCACCTGCAACGGCGCGGTCAGTGCGTTCGCGACCAGGTGACCAAACGACACCCCCGCATCTTTGCAGCTGTTCAGCGTTTCCTGGGTGGATTTCACCGGTTGGATCAGGTCTTTGAACCACTGCCACAAAACTTTGAGCTTGTCCCCAAGCCAGTCAAACACCGGCTTAAGCGGCGCAAACATCTCTTTCACCGGTTCGAAAGCGATCCCCAGCCCTTCAATGACGCCCGCAAAGAACGCGCTGATCGGCTCCCAGTACTTACGGATAAGCAGGGCACCGGCGACAATCGCCACGCCAATCGCCACTATTGGCAGCGTAAGCCCGCCGATCACCGTCGCAATCGCACCGCCCACCGTGCCGAGGATTGTCCAGAGCACACCGGCGGCGGCGACGATCAGATTGATGCCGCTGATCACCGGACCCGCCACCAGGCCAAACACGCCGAGCGCACCGGTAATCAGCAGCGCACCGCCTGCCACCTTGCCGAGCGTGGTCGCCAGGGCTTTATTGTTCACAATCCACTTATCCAGTTTCAGTACGTAGCCGGTGGCGTTCTGCACCAGTTTGCGCAGTGACGAATCCTGCTGATCAAACAGGTCAGTCCCGACGGCTTCATAGGCGGACTGAAATTCCTTAAAGTCGCCGCCGAGGTTGTTCTGCATCACCTCCACCAGTGCCTCGGTTTTGCCGTCCGAGGTTTTGAATGCCTGGGTAAGTTTGTCGAGCTTGCCCGACGTTGCCCCATCCATCAGCACCATCGCCGCCGAACTGGCTTCCTCGCCAAAGACGGCTTTCATGTACTGCGCCCGCTGTGCATCACCGAGCTTGTTTTTCTCAAAGCTCTTTTGCATTTCCTTCAGGATGGTAAACAGCGGGCGCATGTTGCCTTTGCTGTCCGCCGTCTTTACCTTCAGCTCACCGAGCGCGGCGGCGGCGGTGCCCGTCGGTGCCTGCAAGCGGGTAATAACGGCGCGGGCACCGGTGCCCGCCATCGAGCCGGTAATTTTGGCATCGGCCAGCGCGGCCGCCATCGCGGCGGTTTCTTCGACGCTGATACCGGCCTGTTTCGCTACCGGTGCGGCGTAGGTCATGGTGTCAGACAGGCCTTCAAAGGTGGCGGCAGATTTATTCATGGCCGTTGAAAGGACATCCCCGATGTGTGACACGGTGTCATTGGTCATGCCGAACGCCGATTTCACGCCCATCAGCAGCGTGGCGTTTTCTTCCATGGTGCGTTTGTTTGCCAGGGACAGATTCAGGATGGTCGGCGTTGCCGCCAGAATCCCGTCCTTGTCCGCGCCGGATTTGGCGACAATGATTTGCGCGGCGGCGGCATCGTCAGCAGAGGCGGCGGTGTTGTCGCCGAGCTGCCGCGCCTGGGTGCGCAGCGCGGTCATATCGGCAGAGTCTTTTTCCAGGCCAAGCGTCGCCTGCAACTCTGAGTTTTTCAGGGCAAAGTCATAGCCGGGCTTGAGCATCCCGGCACCGGCTACCGTGCTCGCCGTCGCTATCGCGACACCCGCAGCTCCCGCGCCCGTGACGCTGCCGGCCAGTTGTTTACCCGCCTGATACCGGCCTTTCACGGCGTTGAGTTTGGCCTGCTGCGCGCTGACGCGTGCCAGGGATTCACGCTGGCGGTTGAGCTGCGCGGTGGTTTCGCTAATGGAGGTTTTCAGGCGGCGCTCAGAGTCAGACAGCGTGCGCGTGCTGATGCCCGCCTGAGAGAGTTCGGTGCGCTGACGCTGCACCGACTGCCGCAGCCCGTTGAACTGGGTTTGCAACTGCGCGGCGGTGCGCTTCGCGGACTCCATGACCTGCGCCTGGGCGCGGGTCGGGTTGGTGGTGTTTTTGAACCCGATAGCCAGCGCCGCCGCCTCCGCTTTGGCTTCTTTGAGTTTCTGGCTGGTGACGGCCAGTTGCGCGCTGGACTTGCGGAACCCGTCAATTTTCCCCGCCTGTGCGTTCAGGTCTTTGAGGCTGTTCTGCGAGTTTTTAATGTCTCCGGCCAGCGCCTTACTGGCGTTCTCCACCGATTTAAACGGGCGGGTCGCCTGGTCAACCGCCTTTAACAGCACCTCTACTTTTAAATTACTCACTGTCGGCTCCGCTGCGCTGCATGGCCTTATGACGCCACGCGCAAAGCTCGGTCAGCGTCATCAGGTTCATTTCTGACGGCGGCCAGTGAAAGATCACCGCGATGTCCGCCATCAGGTCATCGTCCGTCAGGGTCGGGGGAAGTTTTACTGTTCCGATTTCGGCGATAAAAAACCAATCACCTTACCCGCCAGGGCAATCAGGTCGGGCAGGTTCAGGCTTTTGCAGTCCTGGGCGGTCAGGTTCGGGGCGGTAATGCGCGGCAGGATCACGGTCAGCGCGTCAACGTCGGCATTCGCCAGCGCGGCCAGGCCAATTCCTCGCAGGTGTCCGGCATTGGGTTTGATGACTTCAATTTCGCTGATCAGCGTGTCGCCGCGTTTGATTGGTTCTTCCAGGATAACGATGTTTTCATTGTGTTCTGACATAGCGGTATCTCTTATTCAAAGGGGAGTTTTCGCGCCGGAGTCCGGCGCGGGGTTCGGGTTACAGGCCGATGTTTTTGCGGTGCTGCGCCACGCGGTCAACGCCGCCGACGATTTCCACCATGTTCACGGTATCGACTTCAATCATGTCTTTGCCGTCAATCACCAGCTTGAAATAGGTGCACTGGGTGGTGATTTTGGTTTCGGTATCTTCGCCCTGTTTGTACTCGCCGAAATCCATTTCCTTGTGGCGTCCGCGCATCGTGACTTCCACGGCGGAGGTTTCGCCGGTGTCGTCGCGCTGGAAGGAACCGGCAAAGCGCAGCGGCACGGCATCGACCGCACCCCACTGCTGCAATACCAGCTCATCCAGCCCGCCCACCGTCCACTCAAAGCTCAGCGCGTCGTCGTCCAGGCCAAAATCAATCGAGGCCGAACCGGTCATGCCGCCGCCGCGATAGTTCTCCAGCTTGCGGGTCAGTTTTGGCAGCGTCAGCGCGCTGACCATGCCGAGGTAGCTGTTCCCGTCGTTAAACAGGTTCAGGTATTTCAGTTTCTTAGGCAGTGCCATGTTTTAGCGCCTCTTAGCTGTTAACGGACGTGGCGAACGTCGCCAGGTACTGATCGGTGATGCGCTGACGCAGGGTTAAATCTTCCAGCGGCGGCACCGGCGTATAGTCGTAATCAATGAATAATTTGCCCGCCTTGAGGGTTTCGACGGTGTTGGCGTCGGGGTCATACCAGCAGTTGCCATCGATGATCAGACCGGCGGTTTTCATTTCGCGCAGTTTGGCGTTAATGCCCGCAATCATGTCTTTGATAAGGGTCGGGGTAACGGGCTTATCTGATGCCCACATATGCCCTTCGGCGATGGTGTCCGCCAGCACCTGCGCGGTGCGGGTGTAGTTCTCAAACAGGAACAATGGATCGTCAGAGCAGGTGCGCTGCCCCCAGAATTTAAAGCCATCCTTGCGGATAAGGGTGGTGACGCACGCCTGGTTCAGCAGGTCGGCATCGGTGCCGGTGGTTTGCAAATCCCAGTACACGCTGGCAGACAGGCCGGTCACGCCGTTGATGCCGACGTTAGATAGCGTTTTATGCCAGCCGGTTTCGGCGTCGATTTTGGCACGCAGGCCGAGCGCGTAAGCCGTCGCGGGGGCGGTGTCGCTGGCGTTGGTGGTGGTGTTCCAGGACACGAAATCAGGCCAGACCACCATCAGCTCACGCTGGCTGAAATTGTCGCGGTACCTGATGGCATCGGACACGGTTTTGCATCCGTAGGCGCTGATGTAGCCAAAGGCGCGGAGCTGCTGACAGACGGCGGCCAGCGCAGTGGCGACGTCCTGATTGTCCAGCCCTGGCACGCCGAGAATGCGCGGCTTTACGCCGAGTTCCGTTTGCGCAGACAGCAGGGCTTTCATGCCGGTATACATGCCGGTTTCATCCGACCCGCCGATGATGTTGGAGGTGGTTTCTGCGTCGTCTTTGCCTTCGGCAACGCGCACGACGACGACAACCGGTTTAGCCTGGTTGGCAATCGCCATCAGGGACTGATAAAGCGTGCCTTTCTTTCCGGCCTTGCCTGCGGCGGTCAGGACGTTGGTAATGAGTACGGGCGTATCCAGCGGGAACGCGTCGGCATCAGCATCTTCGCCGGTGCAAACCATCCCGATGATGGCGGTGGAAACGGTGGAGATAACGCGGGTGCCGTCATTGATTTCAACAACGCGCACACCGTGATGATAATCAGCCATGGTGTTTTTCCTGTGATTAATAAGCCAGTCAATCATCGCTGGTTGTGTACGCGCAGGCACGGCGGGATCGGAGTGTGGGAAATGGCACAACGTGGCAGAGCAGAAACAAAAAAGCCCCTTTCGGGGCGAGGGTCAGGCGGGGATTTCAGGCCAGGTGATATTCGGCGCGGCGTTCGCATCCAGCCGGTTAAGCAGCACGCGGTATTTTTTCCAGCCGACAATTTGCGCCTTTTCGTCCTCTGAAGCCATATCTAAATCGATGGCGTCCTGAAGCGTATCAATTTGCAAAACGGCCTGCTGCATCAGCGTTTTCTTCTGCACTTCGGCTTCCTGAACCTGCTGAATACGCTCCGCCGCATCATCCTTCACCCAGGCCGCGCCGTCCCAGCGGTCAAAGCGGGTGGCAGGGGCGATATCCGTCGTATTCTCAGGCAACGCGCCCAGCTCCGTGATGGTTGTCTGCTGACCCGTCTGTGTGCTGTAAACCACCTTACCCCGAAAGTCTGCCACCACGTCCCAAGCCTCACCGGTGAAAACCGCCACAAAGCCTTTTTCTATCTGCGGGGGCACAATGTCCGTGCAGCGGGCAGGCAGGCCGGTATCCGGCGGGATCATGGCGTCGCTTTTGCCAATCAGTTCGCCGGTGATAGCCGAAAAGTCATACACCTTAATTGTCTGTGTCTTATCTGAATATCTGAACATTATGCGAGTCTCACAAGGTAATTAAAGGCCACGTTTTTCACGGTGTTTTCCGTGTTACCGGCGGCGTTTACGGTGATGGTGTGCCCGTGGGCGCCCATGTCGATGTAATGATCGTGTGCCCCGATATCGACATAGTGATCGTGCGCGCCGATGTAGGTGTTATGTCCGTGGTTGCCGTCCACGCTGGTCACCGGCATTTCTGTCTGATTGGCATTATTGGAACCGCTAAACCCGTAGTCTTTCGCCACGCCAATCGCACCAAAGCGGTTATTAGCACCGGCGACCCCCATCTGATGCTGGTGTGCGCCCTGGCCGTCTGACCCTTTGGTGCCGTAGTCAAAGCCGGATGTTCCTTTACGTCCGTAATCAAACGCACTCGTCGTTTTCCGTCCGAGGTCGGTATTGCTGGCTGTGGCGGTATGGTTGTGACTTTTGACCCCGTCCTGCTCCAGGGAAAGCACGGCGCGCCCGCTGGCCGGTTTGCCTTTGAGGGTCTGACCGCGCATGTCAGGAATAACGCCGGAAGGGTAAGCGATAGCCAGAGACGGGTACGTTGTCTTGTTAAATGTCTGCCCGACCATCAGCGCAAAACCGGCGGGCACGGTGTCAGAAGGCCAGGGCACCGGCATACCGACAAGCACGTCGCCGGTGGCTAATGCGCCGATTTCTGCGGGACTGGGCTTATTGGCCTGGCAGTAAATTTCATTCCAGGCAGACCATGGACCATCAACGCCGTTCCACGCCCCCGTCATGGAGCGGGTAAATTGCCGACCGTTGCTATTGAATGCAATCTGCTGCGTCGCATTCGGACCCCAGGTAACAAAAATCGCCCCGACGAAACCGTTCATCGGATAACCTTTGTCCGTGGTCGCCGCAGCGACACCTGGCACGCCGTAATGCCCAAACATGCCGCTGCCGCGCAGGGTGTTCGGGGTATCCGCGGCGGTTAAGTTCGTGCGGATTTTAAACGCCGTCGCAATTTCATCAGACAGCGCCTTTTCACTGGCGGCGCTTTGCGCTGCCGTCCATGCGCCCACGTCTGCGGCGGTGGGCTTATTGTTGGTGCCGTAAATCGAAATCCAGTCCTTCCACGGACCATCTGTCCCGTTCCATACGCTGGAAAGACCACGGATATAAATCCGCCCCTCAAACGTCACATACATCTGTTGCCCGCCGTAGGCGCTGCCCGTGACATACAGAGTTCCCGCTTTGGCTTCGGGATAATGTCTGTCAGCGGCGGCTGAAGCGTTAGCCGTCTGGTGATAGACAGCGGCCTGCACCGCCGTCAGGCCAAAGCCCACGGTGTTCAGGTCTGCTGAGCCAAGGGCAGTATTTGCTGCAACAGAACCGGCGGTGCTGGCCTGTACCCAGTCGCGCCATGGTCCATCGGTGCCATTCCAGGACGCATTCAGCGCACGCGTCCACACCATGCCGGTGTTTTGCACCGTGTAACGCTGGAGTACTCCACCCGTCCAGGAGGCAGGGATAATCTCCAGCACGCCCGCCGCCTGCGAGCCTGGCGGATAGCCGTTTGCTACCGTGGCATTCGCGCCTGTGCTTTGCACGTAAAGGCCAATTTTTGCCAGGTTAAACGTGTTGATGTTGACGGTGCCCAGAACGGCAGAAGCGACGGGCAAGGCACCGACTTCTGAGGCCGTCGGCTTCTGGGCTGAATCATAGACTGTTCGCCAGCCGTTAACGTCACCGGATAAGCTTGTGCCATGCCATGTAATAACGCCTGATGAGACAGCTGCGGTTCGGACATAGACTGCGCCGCCGGTCATGTAGAGATATTGAATTAAGGAACAACCGGCATCATAAGCACGGCGGATATTATGCAAAACACCCGTAGGGCTGGTATTGCCCGCCGGGGCATCGGTATAACCGCTGGTCACTGTCCACGTCGATTCAAAACCAATAATCGACGGGTCAGCCAGCAACGTAATGGTTGAAGGCATTACCGGCGCTTTACCCCCCAGGCCAAATTCGGCGGGGGCAATTGCGCCTACGTCAGCCGACGTCAGCGTGATATCAGCGCTCAGGGCTTTATTGTTTACCTTGCGGGTGGCAGGCACGCGGGTATTGGCGTTGTCGTTGGCGGCCTTGACCGCTTTCGGCGTCGCAGCCAGAACTTCGCTGGTATTGCTGACCGAGCTGCTGAGCTGGACAAAACCTTTTGCCGTCAGCGTGCCGTCGGGATGGTTGCGGGATTTTTCATGCGCGGCCAGCAGGTCATTCACATACTGCTCCGTTGCCATAATCACCGAGTCGTCGATCAGCAGGCTGATAGCCTCGGTGTTACTGACGGCAATCACCATCCGCAGCGTCTGCGTGCGGCCTGAACCTTCCGCCAGGGTCGGCTTGTAAGTGTCCGCCATGTTGCAGACGGCAATCAGCACGCCGTCGTCAGCAAACAATCCCATTTCGCGCATCCAGAAACCGCCGACGCTGGCAGAAATCACGGCCTCGGCAATCACCCAGTTGCCGTGAGTGGGATCCAGCTTTAAGGAATTGAGCGGCGTGCGGTACACCTCTTTAACCAGTTTGGTCTGGGTGGCGACGGGCGTGGTCGCCTTGCCGTCGCCGTCACCGACGGCAAGCTGCGTGATGTTGATGTCAGTCCCCGCCGCGATGGCGGCCGCAATACGCGACTGGCCGAGCGTGGTGACGACGGATTTAAATGTGCTCATAGCGTCCTCTTATGCGGGGTAAACGGTCAGCAGCTCGCCGGTGTACTGCGCTGCGCCAATGTAAACATCACCTTTAATATCCTGGGTGATGGTCAGGCCGATCAGATGGCGGCTGGCCGGTTTAGCGTCAGCAATCAGCCTTTCCATCTCTAAATACATTTCTTCGGTAATGCCGGTTTCCAGCACCCCGATATCCAGGCGAAACGTCCCAGGCTCGTCATTGGTTTCCCACCACTCGGTCACGTTAATCAGGTAGCCAAGCGGCTCCACCACGCGCCGGATGGCACCAATAGTTCCCTTGTGGCAGTGAATGAACCACGCCGACTGAATAACGCGGCGCTTGGTGGCAACCGGCCAGTTTTCATCCCAGCGGTCAACCGACAGCGCCCACGCCAGGTACGGTAAAAACCTGGCCGGACAGGTCAGCGGATCCCAAAGCTGCCGCAGCGGCACCGGCACGTTTTCAAGCGCGGCGCAGGCATCGGCGGCGGCGACTTCCAGCGCGGAGGAACCGACGGGCAGCAGGCGATCACTCATCGTAACCGCCCACTTTCAGGGTGTACGCGGTGCAGAATGACGCCTGCGTTTTATCCAGCTCGATGTCAGCGGCGGGGCTTTTCAGCTCCACCCGTTGTACGCCTTCAACGTGCAGCGCTGCATAGATGGCGGACAGCCGGATGTCGCGGCCTAAACGGTGCTGCGCGGTGGTGTAAGCAATCAGTTTTGCCTCAGAGGCTTCGCGAATGGGTTCGGCTTCCGGACCAGGGAATAAATACAGCACCGCATCAATGGTGTAATTCACCACCGTAGCCGACTGAACGGTCACGCGGTCAGCCACGGGGCGCACGTTCTCGTCATTGAGCGCGGCCTGAACCACGGCCAGCAGGTCAGCGGGGGCGGTGCCGTTGCCGGTCTGTGCCAGCACGGAAATCGTCACACAGGCAGGCGACGGACTGATGACTGAAATATCCGCCACCCGCCCGTCAGCCGAGCGCCCGTGATACTCATAGGAGCCGACCGGACCGGCCACGCTCAGCCCTTCGAACGCCTGCTGCGCACGGATACGCAAATCCGCATCGCTTTCCATTACTGCCGCCACGGCGGGCACGCTGACCGTATCCGCAGACGTGATCGTCAGGCGTTCCACGCTGAACGTGGCGGCGATATTGTCCAGGTCTGTTCCGGCGGCATAGGCCAGCATGACCGCCTGCGCCGCCTCGTTAACCCGCTGACGCAGGATCACTTCGCGGTAGGCGTTTTCCTCCAGCAGCTTCACAATCGGCTCTGACTCCAGAGTCAGCGTGCGGGCGATGGCGGCCTGCTGGTCTTTGGGGTACAGCGATACCAGCGTGGCTTTGCGTTCTGCCAGCAGGGTTTCGTAATCCAGCACCTCCACCACGTCGGGGGCGGGTAACTGGCTCAGGTCGATAGTTGCCATGGTTAGCTCACGGGTAAGGTTAAGGAAATGGCGGCGGACGTGTCTTTGCGGGTGCCGGTGAGTTCCACCACCATTTTTCCGTCAAAGGTCGTTTCAAAGGTGATGCCGGTCAGGCTGACGCGCGGCTCCCATTTGAGGATCGCGCTGTAGCAGGCCGCCATGATTTGCAGCCGCAGCGCCGCATTCTGCGGGCGGTCAGTCAGTTCCGACAGCAATGAACCATAGTCACGGCGCATGACGCGGGAACCGACGGGCGTGCGCAAAATGTCGCTGACCGACTGCTGAATGTGCGCCAGGTCTTCGACGCTGCGCCCCGTGTCGCGGGCCAGGCCGATGTATTTGGCATTGGTCATGAAGGCACCTGCGTCTGACCGCCGCCCGTCTGGACGCCGCCGTGTTTATGGGTATGCACAACAACGCCGTTTGACGTGA
Organism: Rahnella sp. BCC 1045; assembly: GCF_019049615.1. NCBI lineage: Bacteria > Pseudomonadati > Pseudomonadota > Gammaproteobacteria > Enterobacterales > Yersiniaceae > Rahnella > Rahnella sp. BCC 1045. The sequence goes on from NZ_JAFMOZ010000104.1 coordinate 44,318, forward strand.
TGCTGCCGCCCGAATGGGTGAGGTTGCCGGTCATCGTGCCGCCCTGTTTGATCTCGATGGTGGCGGTGGTGAGCTTGTTGGTGCAGATCACCTCCGGCGTATCGAGCGTGATGCGCGTTTTCGCCGTGCAGGTAATCAGCGGAGCAGTCACGGTCACCTTATCCGCAGCGTTCACCGTGGCGGACTTAATGCCGGATGCCAGCAGCGCGCCGGTTTTGGGTTCGTACTCGATCACCGCGCCGTCTGGGAAAGTGACGTGCAGCGCATCGGCGGACGCCGACGGCGCAGGAAATACATCAGAGAAAACGCCGGGCATCACAAAGGCGGTATCCAGCTCTCCGCCCAGGCAGAACAGCAAAACCTGTTCACCGGCTGACGGTGCCCACCAGGAACGGGAACGCCCAGCGCGGGAGGTCAGCCAGTGCAGCCAGTCCGTGACGTTGCCGCCGGTATTGACGCGACAAGTTGCCGTCTCTAAATCCACCTCGGCAACGGTGCCAATGCGGATCAGATTGCGCAGCAGGCGCGGAATGTCGTTGTTGGGGATGGATGTATTCATGGATAAAAGAATGCCGATTATGCAGTTATGACGGCAATTGATGTAGATTGTGTCCGAGATGGCACAACGGACACAATCTGATAAGGGAATCGATAAGAGCTTATATTTAATGTGTAATATACAAAGTTATGAGTTATTTTGAGGGGTATTGAGATATGTAATTATATATTTTAGATAAAAGAAAAACCATTTTAGC
>NZ_JAFMOZ010000103.1:0-43956 GCF_019049615.1 Rahnella sp. BCC 1045
ACGCGCTCACACAATTACAAACGCAGTCAGAATCCATCTTTGGCAAACCTGGCTAAACCAGACGGTGCTTTATCAGACGGACATTTTAACTTAGCCAAAAGGCGGACATTTAAAACCAGCCTAAACAAAGTCTGTAAGTCCCATTTGATAATGTCACTTTGGAGATGCGGATGTTTTGTTGGGCTGGTTATGTTGTGATCCCCAGATGCTGCCGGTACCTAACCGCACTCATTGCACCCAATAGCTGCTCCGGACTATCAATCCCGTTCTGGCAGACCCGACCTTGTTTGTGGCAAGTTCAAAGCGATAGAATCGACCATCAGTGCTGTGAAGTACCGGATAAAGGTGAGCCCCAAAAGGATACTTAAGATGATTAAGTCGGGTAACTTCTACCCAGCTATAGCTCACTGTCGCGAAATGCTTCAGCTCAATCCGAATGATAACCAGGGGATTCGTCATTTACTAACGAGTTATTACTTGGAACTGGAAATAGTGGACGATTTGGCTTTGATACTGGACGATTACTCAGGTGATACAAGCCCTTATCTTCATTATACACGCGCCCTCCTCGCCTACAGGCATTCCACCCCGGATGCCGATGATATCGCTAAAGCTGCGATCGATTCTAATAGACACATCCCCAGTTTGTTATCAAAGTGCCGTATGCTGACGAAGTCTAACCGTGGATATATTACGTTAGGTGAAATGGATGAAGCCATTGATTATGTCAATAACAATATTAAACCATGGTTAAGAACTTCTGGTGCAATAGAGTGGCTGTCGAAAATAGCTCAGTAAAAAAGTTTTGAGCTTATAGGATGCACAGTCAACTTGATCGTAAATTCTCAATGGCACTGTTGTTAAGTATCAGTACCGATTTAACGCTGACGCTGATTCTATCGATAATGGCCTGCCGGGGGCCAAGACGCCATTCTTCACTGTTATAAAATGATTCCTGAGAGGATTTCAGCTGGGAGAGGCTGTCATAAGCTCTAATCAGATAGTAAGCGTCGTTGTCATGAGCCGAGATACCAAAAGAAATAATATCCATGCCCACAGAGCGGTGAAGTGGAGCACTCTCCTCCGTCATGATTCTGTGGAAGTCTTTCCCTGTGCCGGGTTTTAGGGTGTATAGCAGAAATTCGACTGTTTTCATCTTCGATATCCTTTTCATTTTTCATTAATAGCAAATTATTGCGCCAGGGAGCCGTGAACTTGTGAGTACTGACGTAGCGTGCAGATTTGTTGTGACATTCAAAAATGGGGAATCAGGGTGACATTTTAAACGGGGATAGACAAAGTCTGTTACCCCAAACAGATAATCTCACTCTTGCCCATTACGTACATGCCGGGCTTGAAAATTACATCATCTTTGATTATTTTGGCAGTGCCTTCTGAAGGTCGTAAGCGTTTACGTTAACCAACGCGCATCTCCCGCTTAATTGTGGGCAATCTGATGTGCAGGTAACGATCAATGTCTAAATTTTTTCTCCCGCTTTTTTCATTTCGACGTCCGCATGTTCTGGGATTCATCCTCTATTTTCTCGCTGGTTTTGCAGACGGCCTGATGGTGCCATTTTTTCCGCTTTGGGCGCAACACACGGCGGCAATTCCGGTCGGGCTGATCGGCTTACTGTTTGGCTGTTATGCGGGTGGCGAACTGATTGCCGCGCCGTTCATTGGCGGCATTGCTGACCGCGTTGGCCGCAGGCCGGTGCTTATACTCTCGGCTACCGGCGTTGGTCTGGGGTTTATTGCGCTCTATTTTACGCATGGCGTCATTGAAGCCGCATTAGTTCTGGTGGTCATCGGGATTTTTGAATCTGTCTTACACCCAACGATATACACACTGATCGCTGATGTAACACCGGCTGCTGAGCATCGTCACCAATTCAGTATCGCGCGTGTTTGCTCATATGCTGGGGGGATTTCGGGTCCGCTGCTGGGTGCTGTCATCGTGCAAAGCAGTCTGGGTGACGTGTTTATGGCCAGCGGAATTGCTCTGTTGTGTGGCGCCGTTCTGCTGATTCTTTGCCTGCCAGAAACCCGGAAACATGGCGATGAACCGGATGACGAGGAAGAAGATGAAGGTTTTGCCGCTTTGTTGCCCGTTTTTCGCGACCGGCGGCTCGCCATTTTGTTGTTCTGGGCTCTGCTGCTGGGTGTTTCAGGCAGCTGGGTTGAAGCCATTTTACCGCTCTATGCCCATAATCAGCTGGGAATGAGTAACACGGATGTCGGCCTGTTGTTCACCTTTGGCGCGGTGCTCAATACTTTCGGGCAGATCACCCTGACTAAATTGTTTTCCCGACGCTCACCTCTGTTCATCGTACTCAGTGCGGGGCTGACGTTGATCCTGGCTTTCGGTGTACTTTTAACATCCCCAAATATTCTGGCTCTGGTCGTAGCCGTTTGTTTCTATTCTCTGTCACAGATGATGGTCGGCCCGCTGATGCCTGCCGCCGTCAGTCAGCTGGCACCGGCCAGATTGCGCGCGACGTATATGGCGGCGCTGTCGGTTGTCAGTGATTTACGTGATTCGGTGGGGCCAGCAACGGGAACTGCGCTGTTCGCGGTGGCTTATACCCTGCCGTGGATGCTAGGTATTCCGGTTGTGGTAGTGGCCGCGCTGGGATTAGGTATCTCATTGTCAAAACGAAGTAAATCTTCAGTTCAGAACTCTGAAAACGTGTAAACATCCTAAACTGAAGGTGACAGGAACGTCCTGTCACCTTCATTCAATTATCGCTTACGCCGACAGTTGTTTGATCAGCACTTCTGCCGTTTCCGTCGAGGACATCGGGTTTTGTCCGGTGATCAGCAGGCCGTCGCGGACGACATACGAACTCCAGTCAGCGCCTTTGGAATAGTTCCCGCCCTTCGCAATCAGCTCGTCTTCCACCAGGAAAGGCACCACGTCCGTCAGGCCGACCGCCTCTTCTTCCGTATTGGTAAAACCAGTGACTTTTTTGCCTTCCACCAGCGGTTTGCCGGCAGGTGTTTTTACATGACGCAATACGCCGGGAGCATGACAGACAAGCGCAACGTGTTTATCCGCCGACAGGAATGCTTCGATGAGTGCGATTGAGTTTTTATCTTCGGCAAGATCCCACAAAGGACCGTGGCCGCCAGGATAGAAAACGGCGTCGTAATCAGCCTGCGAAACGCTGTCGAGGCGAACCGTTGCAGCCAGTTGCGCCACGGCATCCGCATCGGCTTCGAAACGATGAGTCTGTTCGGTCTGGAAATCAGGCTCATTGCTTTTCGGATCTAACGGCGGATTACCCCCCTTCGGCGAAGCCAGCGTGATTTCAGCGCCAGCATCCTTGAACACATAGTATGGCGCTGCCAGCTCTTCGAGCCAGAAACCTGTTTTACGTCCGGTATCGCCCAGCTGGTCGTGTGAGGTTAAAACCATAAGAATCTTCATTGTAAATCTCCAGTGTAGTAGGTAAAAACGACCAAGTAGACCAGTCGTCTATTTATCGGGTAAATAAAAAACGGTGAACCGTTTGTGATACACCCCCGTCAGGGGGCGGTATGAATAATTTGCTGCGTCATGCTCATAGCCGAATCGAACGGGCCGGTATTGCGGACAATCTTAACCATAATGCTGGCACCGACCCAGAGCTGATAAAGGCTCTCTGCGACACGAGCGGGCTCATCATCAATGCTCAGGGAGCCTTCTGCGACGCCGGATTCTAACGCCAGCGTCAGGCGCGATATTATCCCTGATGTCCCTGCCTGTAAGGTTAAGCGCATACTGTCGGACAAATCCGCCACTTCTGCGCCAAGTTTCACGGCAAGGCATTTCCCCTGGCAGTCAAAAAATGACTGTGACTCCTGCCATTGCTGCCAGTAATTCATCAGGCGCTGCGACATCTTCAGGCCCGGCTGGCTCAGCGTGCTGTCAAGCTGCGCCAGATAATCGTCAAAATAGCGCTCAAGCATCGCCGCGCCAAAGGCCTCTTTCGAACCGAAATAATGGTAGAAAGACCCTTTAGGCACGCCCGCGTCCTTGAGGATTTCATTGAGTCCGACCGCCGAAAACCCCTTACCGGCCATAATTCGCTGGCCAGTCTCGAGAATATGTTCGCGGACATCATTGTTATGGTGCTGAGTTGCTGTCGTCATGGGGCTAAACTATCAGCGATTAGACCAGTCGTCTACAAGTAAATTAGATAAATTGTCTTTTGCCCAAAAAAAAGAGGCCGATCGTCAGATCCGCCTCTTTCATTTTTACCCTGTTGTTCCGCTATTTAATGAGAATAGCGTTATGCCTTATCACGCATTGGTCGCGGGTTTCGTTTGTGAATTTTCCAGCATTTTGCGCACCGGAATGATCAGAACGAACAGCACTGCGGCACAGATCAGCAGCGAAATAGAACAACGCGCGAACAAGTCTGGCAGAACGTCCAGCTGATCGGCTTTTACGTGGCCGCCAATCAGCCCAGCCGCCAGATTACCCAGCGCACTGGCACAGAACCACAGCCCCATCATCTGGCCGCGCATTCTTTCCGGCGCCAGCAGCGTCATGGTCGCCAGCCCAATCGGGCTCAGGCAGAGTTCGCCCAGCGTCAGCATCAGAATACTGCCCACCAGCCACAGCGGGGATACCCCTGCTCCGCCGTTGCTCAGCACATTCTGCGCCGCCATCATCATGATCCCAAAGCCCGCCGCGGCGCACAAAATACCGATGATGAACTTAGTGATGCTGCTCGGACGCACATTATTCTGTGCCAGTTTCGGCCATGCCCAGCTAAATACCGGGGCCAGCAAAATGATGAACAGCGCATTGACGGACTGGAACCACACGGCAGGGATTTCAAAATCGCCGATCATGCGGTTGGTGTAGTCATTAGCAAACAGGTTGAACGAGGTCGGTTTCTGCTCAAACGCGGACCAGAAGAATGCCGCTGAAACCAGCAAAATGAAGCATACCAGGAGTCTGGCGCGTTCTTTGCGATTCAGACCGGCGAACACGAACAGATAGATGAAATAGAGTACGACCGAGGCCGCAATGACGTACACCAGCATGCTGGCGAGTGCGACAGGATTAATGACGATAATGCCCTGTGCGATCAGCGTAACGACAACCGCCACACCGGCCGCCAGCGCCAGCAACCAGGCGCCGACGCCTTTCTTTTTTGCGACCGGGCTGTTCCAGGTGGAATCCAGACCGACTTCGCTGTCATAGCGTTTCATCGCAGGAACGGCGTAAACGCGGAAGATAATCAGTGCTACCAGCATCCCGATACCACCGATACCAAAGCCCCAGTGCCAGCCATGGGTTTTGATCAGCCAGCCGGAAATCAGCGGTGCGATAAATGAACCCATGTTAATGCCCATATAAAACAGTGAGAAACCGCCGTCGCGGCGCGCATCCCCTTTTTTATACAGCGTGCCCACCATGACGGAGATACACGTCTTAAACAGGCCGGAACCGAGGACGATAAACATCAGGCCGATAAAGAACAGGTTGTCGCCAAACCACGCAGACAACGCAATCGCCAGGTGGCCGAGCGCAATCAGAATTGAACCGTACCAGACCGCTTTTTGCTGCCCGAGCCAGTTATCCGCCAGCCAGCCGCCCGGTAATGCGGCGAGATACATACAACCCGCGAAAATACCGACGATTGCTGATGCATTTTCGCGCGCCAGCCCCATGCCGCCGTCGTAAACGGTCGCGGCCATGAACAGAATCAGTAAAGGGCGGATCCCGTAAAACGAAAACCGTTCCCACATTTCGGTAAAGAACAATGAACCCAGCGGATACGGATGGCCGAAGAACGTCCGGCTCTCGTTTTTGTTAACAGAGGAATGCATAAATTCTCCAGAGAAAGTCTTTAGTCGTGCTTGTGAATACCGAAATGTCCGGCGGCATCTGGACGGCCGCTCTACGACAATCAGCTATTATTATGAGTAGCAAAATACCAGTCAGGTCTGGCGCCAACCGTGGGACTTTAAGATGAAAAGTCGACAGTTGTCTACTTTTACAGATTTTAAATCGGCAAAAAGAGAGGGGTTATTGGCATGAATATGGCGAGGGGATTTAACGCTTTCGGAAAACAACCCTATGATTTATAGATAAATCTTATTGCACAAAATGCCGGTGTTGTACTTTCAAAAAAGAACAGACGCCATGACCGCGCGTCTGTTCTGATCTGCCGGTTTAAGTGAAGTGAGCCGGAAATCTGCGTTGACCGTTTCCCTTTACGGGAACGCCAGAGCGTAAAACTGCTCCAGATTTGCGCGATCCGGTAATGCCGTCATGGCCCCTCTGGCCGTCGTTGCCAGCGCCCCGCAAGCCAGCGCCTGACGGAGTGTCTGCTCCCAGTCGCTTTCTGAATTCAGCGGCCAGTGTTGCGCCAGTCCGGCCAGTAAACCGGCGACAAACGCATCGCCCGCACCGGTTGTATCCAGGGTTTTCACTTCAGGTGCCGGATATTGCATCAACGACGCATCTTTTTTGCGGTATACCGACACGCCATTTTTGCCCTGTGTGACCAGCAAAAGTTCAGGATTATGACGGTCGCACAAACGCAGAATTCCCTCGGAAAGTAGCGCTTCACCCGTCAGATATTCCAGTTCGTCTTCGGAAATCTTGATGATATCGGCCATCGACAGCGCCTGGTTCAGGCAATCGCGTAGCTGATTTTCATCCGGCCATAAGTCGTGGCGAATATTTGGATCAAAACAAACGACGCCGCCGGCGGCTTTCATCTGCGCCATCGCCAGCACGGCGGAAGAGCGGCTGGGTTCTGCGGATAAAGCAATGGAACACAGATGCAGAAACTGCCCGGCTTTGAAGGCCGGAATATCCGTCGGTTGGAGGAATAAGTCCGCACCCGGACGCACCATAAAGGTAAAAGACCGTTCTCCATCGGCATCGTTTTCAACCACCACGGTTGACGTGCGATGGCTGACGTCAGGCAGCATGTGCTCTGTATCCACACCTTCAGCGCTCAGCGTTTTTTTCAGGAATTTCCCAAACGGGTCATCCCCTACCCGCCCGATAAATGCGCTTTCTCCGCCCAGACGACTGATCCCCACGGCGACGTTAGCGGGCGCGCCTCCCGGACATTTCAGTAAGCGGCCATCCTCTTCCGGAATTAAATCCACTACCGCATCGCCCAGTACCCAAATTCGATTTTTCATTTTCATTCCCTGTATTCAATCCCTGTCTGGCTACAGGGTTAGGTAAAATAGAAGAACCGGTTTAGCTAATCAAGTACAAATGAATTATCCGAGTTTAGTGATAATTTGCAAAGAGGATCACAAATACTGGAACTGACGGTAAAACATCATTGATTAAATCGGGTGCGGGTGATTATTGTGCACAGGAAAACCAGTTTAGCAATTTAGCAAAAATGGTTTTTCTCATAATAATTACACTTACCCTGAGGGATAAAAATGATGATGAAACCTCGCTATCTTGCTGTTGCTATTGGATTAATTCTTTCTGGCGCCGCGCAGGGAGCGGATACGTCGGTGAGTGCCATTGAGGCCCGCCTGAATGCTCTGGAGAAAAGACTGCAACTTGCCGAGAATCGCGCCGCCAAAGCAGAAGCCCGCGCCACTGAAGCAGAAAAACAGGTAAAAACGCTGGAAACACGCACCGCCAGCAATGAACAACAAACCCGTCAGGTGGCCAGGAATGCGGAAATAAATCAGCAAAAAACGGCTCAGGTGGCTGAACGTACAGAATCGTTAGCCAGCATTAACAACAAAACCAGCAGTGCGCCTGAAGGCTTCAAATTCTCAGGCTATGCCCGTTCCGGCGTGATCATGAATGATTCCGGCACATCAACCGAAAGTGGCCCGTACGTGACCCCGGCCGGGCAAACCGGCGGTGCGGTGGGTCGTCTGGGCAACGAAAACAACACCTACGTTGAATTAAATCTGGAACATAACCAGACCCTGGCCAGCGGCGCGACCTCCCGCTACAAAGTCATGCTGGCGGACGGCCAGCGCAGTTATAACGACTGGACCGGTGCAACCAGCGATCTGAACATCCGCCAGGCGTTTGTTGAATTAGGCTCTTTGCCGACGTTCAGTGGCCCGTGGAAAGATTCGACGCTGTGGGCGGGTAAACGATTTGACCGGGATAATTTCGACATTCACTTCCTCGATTCCGACATCATTTTCCTTGCCGGGACCGGTGGCGGTATCTATGACGTTAAATGGGGAGAAAACCTGAAAAGTAACTTCTCACTTTACGGACGTAACTTTGACGATCTCGAAAATAAGAATAAAGACGATACGCGGATTGAGAACTACATTGTCACGGCGAACAACTACGCCGGACCTTTCCAGTGGATGCTCAGCGGCCTGCGCGCCAAAAACAATCAGGATCGCGAAAATACCGGCACTCAGGGCATCACGAATGCCGCCGATACCGGCTTCCACACCCTGCTGGCGTACCACGGGGACAGCTTCTACGGGCTGCGCGACGGGACATCCACGACCGCACTGCTTTACGGTCATGGCCTGGGCGCAGAGGTTAAAGCGCTGGGTTCGGACGGCCATCTGACCGATGACGCTAATACGCTGCGTCTGGCAACTTACGGGATCACGCCGTTAAGCAAAAACTGGAGCATCGCCCCTGCCGTTCTGGCGCAGCAGAGTAAAGACCGCTATATCTCCGGCGATGATTACAAATGGGTGACGTTCAACACCCGCCTGATTCAGCAGATCACCGAAAACTTTGAACTGGCGTATGAAGGCAGCTATCAGTACATGGATCTCGATCCGCAGGGTTACAACGATTACAACAAGGTGAAAGGCGGATTCTACAAACTGACCTTTGCGCCAACCTTCAAAGTGGGTGATATCAGCGACATGCTGAGTCGCCCGGAAATTCGCTTCTTCGCCAGCTATATGGACTGGAGCAAAGATCTCGACCGTTATTCTTCCGGCGATTCGTTCGGGACAGATGGTTTTACCGCAGGCGGACAGTGGAATTTTGGTATCCAGATGGAAACCTGGTTCTAAAAAACAGGGTGTGATTCACCAGGACGCGCCCGGTTAAACCGGGCGATGTCGATAATAAAAACGGTAAGGAACAAAATGAATATCAATGCAATTGCCACGCAGTTGCTGCCATTACTTGGCGGCAAAGACAATATCGCCAGCGCGGCGCACTGCGCGACACGCCTGCGTCTGGTGCTGGCCGATGACAGCCTGATCAATAAAAGTGGCATAGAAAAAGTTGAAGGCGTGAAAGGCTGTTTCAGCAATGCGGGCCAGATACAGATTATTTTTGGTACCGGTCTGGTGAATAAGGTTTACGCCGAGTTCATCAAAGTGGCGGGCATCAGCGAGTCCAGCAAGTCTGAAGCGGCGGATATTGCGGCGCAAAAACTGAATCCGTTCCAGCGTATTGCCCGTGTGTTATCCAACATTTTTGTGCCGATCATTCCGGCGATTGTGGCTTCCGGTCTCCTGATGGGCCTGCTCGGCATGGTGAAAACCTACGGCTGGGCCAATCCTGAGAGCGCGATTTTTATCATGCTCGACATGTTCAGCTCGGCGGCATTTATCATTCTGCCGATCCTGATTGGCTTTACGGCGGCGCGTGAATTTGGCGGTAATCCGTTCCTGGGGGCCACGCTGGGCGGAATTCTGACCCACCCTGCGCTGACCAATGCCTGGGGCGTTGCCAGCGGTTTCCACACCATGAATTTCTTTGGTATTGAAATTGCGATGATCGGCTATCAGGGCACGGTATTTCCGGTGTTGCTGGCGGTCTGGTTCATGAGTTTCATTGAAAAACGCCTGCGAAAAATCATCCCTGATGCTCTGGATTTGATCCTCACGCCGTTCCTGACGGTGATCATTTCGGGATTCATCGCGTTCCTGATTATCGGCCCCGCGGGTCGTGCGCTGGGTGACGGAATTTCGTTTGTGCTCAGTACGCTGATCGCGCATGCAGGCTGGTTCGCCGGGCTGGTATTTGGCGGATTATATTCCGTGATTGTGATCACCGGGATTCATCACAGCTTCCATGCGATTGAAGCCGGGCTGCTGGGGAATCCGAACATTGGCGTTAACTTCCTGCTGCCGATCTGGTCAATGGCGAACGTGGCGCAAGGCGGTGCCTGTCTGGCGGTTTATTTCAAAACGAAGGATGCCAAAATCAAAGCCATCGCCGTGCCTTCGGCCTTCTCGGCCATGCTGGGCATTACCGAAGCGGCAATTTTCGGGATCAATCTGCGTTTCATGAAACCGTTCCTTGCCGCGCTGGCGGGGGGGGCGCTGGGCGGTGCCTGGGTGGTGGCGATGCACGTGAATATGACGGCCGTCGGCCTGACCGGTATTCCGGGGCTGGCGATCGTACAGGCCAGTTCGATCCTCAGCTATCTGACTGGCCTGGTGATTGCTTTTGGCAGCGCATTCCTGCTGTCATTGTTGCTGAAATACAAAACGGAGAGTGAATGATGACGGAAACGAGCTTGCTCAAACAAGCCCTGCGCAGCGTGGTTGCAGGGCAGGTCAAAGCAGCGGCGGACCCTTACCGGCCCGGCTGGCATCTTGCGCCACCGGTAGGATTACTCAACGACCCGAACGGATTTATTCAGCATAAAGGCCGTTATCATGTTTTCTATCAGTGGAATCCGCTGGCCTGTGCGCATGGCGCGAAATTCTGGGGGCACTGGAGTTCGGCGGATTTACTGAACTGGCGGCACGAACCGCTGGCGCTGGCACCGTCGGAAGCCTACGAAACCCACGGCTGTTATTCCGGTTCTGCGGTCAGTGATCACGGTCACCTGACGCTCATTTATACCGGCAACGTGAAATACCCTGATGGCAGCCGCACGGCGTTCCAGTGTCTGGCGCGTGAAAACGCGAAAGGTGAATTTGATAAAACCGGCCCGGTGCTGGATTTACCGGAAGGCTATACCGGTCATGTGCGTGACCCGAAAGTCTGGCGAAAAGGCGGCCACTGGTTCATGGTGCTGGGCGCGCAAGATCTCAGCCTTCAGGGCAAAGTCTTATTGCTACGTTCTGACGACCTGCTCAGCTGGGAATTTCTGGGCGAAATTGCCGGATCGAATCTGAACGGATTAGGGGATTTCGGTTACATGTGGGAGTGCCCGGATTTATTCAGACTGGACGGTCAGGACGTGCTGATTTGCTGTCCGCAAGGTCTGCCTGCGCAAGCAGACCGTTATCTGAATACCTTCCAGTCGGGCTATTTTGTCGGGCATCTGGATACCGAAAAAGCGAAGTTTCCGCATGGCGAATTCACGGAGCTGGATCTGGGATTTGAGTTTTATGCGCCGCAAACGACGCAAACCGATGAGGGGCGCCGGTTGCTTATTGGCTGGATGGGTATCCCGGACGGCGATGAGTTTTATCAACCCACGATGGAAAACGGCTGGCTGCATACCCTGACCTGTCCGCGCGAACTGACGCTTGTGGCCGGTAAAATTTTTCAGCGCCCTGCCCGTGAATTGCAGGCTCTTCGCGGCGACATGCAGGAGTGGCAAGGGCTGGCGGACGACGCACCGGTTTGGGATGTTACCCGTGCTGAAGTGGACATTGAAACCGTACAGGCTTTCAGCGCTGATTTTGGCGGAGACCTGCTGCTGAGATGGGACGGTGATTGTCTGCATCTGACGCGTAAAAACCGGCGCACCGGATTGCCGGAAGAACGTGTCTGGCACGGCTCGTTACGCAAACTGACGGTAATGTGCGACAGCTCGGGCATCGAGATTTTCATCAACGACGGGGAAGCGGTGATGACCTCACGCTATTTCCCGGTATTACCGGCCAGATTAAACTTCAGCGGCCATTACCCGATTGCGCTGCGCCACTGGCTGTTAGCCGATTGCGTGTTAGAATAAAAACCTTTCCGGACAACAGAATATGGCGCAGTGAAAAAGACCAAACGCATCACTATCAGTGGCATAGCAGAGCTGGCTGGCGTATCGAAATCGACTGCCAGCCAGGTTCTTAACGGACACAGCAAGAAGTTTCGCATCTCCGATACGACGCGCGATCGCGTGCTTGCGGTGGCCGCCGAGCAGCATTATCAGCCCAGTATCCACGCCCGTTCACTTAACGTCACCCGCAGCTTCACACTGGGTCTGGTTGTCCCGGAAATGACCAACTACGGTTTTGCGGCCTGTTCCAACGAGCTTGAAACGCTCTGCCGCGAGAACGGCATGCAACTGCTGATTGCCTGCACGGATGAGAACACCAGTCAGGAAACCATGGTGGTGAACAACCTTATCCAGCGTCAGGTAGACGGACTGATCGTGGCTTCCAGTATGCTCAGTGATGCGGAATACGTGAAAATCAGCCAGCAGTTACCGGTGGTTCTGTTTGACCGTCATTTGCAGGAAACGCAGCTGCCACTGGTCGTATGCGAAGCCATCGAATCCTCGGCCGAACTGGTCGCGCGGGTGGCAAAAAAGCATCCGGATGAGTTTTATTTTCTCGGCGGCCAGCCACGCATCTCTCCAACGCGCGACCGTCTGGCCGGTTATCAGCTGGGGCTTGAGCGTGCGGGTGTCAGCCTGAATCCTGAATGGATAATGTACGGTAATTATCATCCCAGCTCAGGTTATGAAATGTTTGCCAATCTTTGTGCCCGGCTCGGGCGTCCGCCTAAAGCGCTGTATGTCGCGTCCTGCGGGCTGATGGAAGGAGTATTGCGTTATATGAGCCAGCACAAACTGCTCGGGAGCGATATTCATCTGTGCAGTTTTGACGATCACTATCTTTATGACTCACTCACGGTGAAAATTGATACCGTCGCGCAGGATTGCAAAGCGCTGGCAATTCATTGTTTTGACATGATTATCAGCCTGATCAATGAACAACCGACTGAGCAGATTCAAAGCTATTTAGCGCCAAAACTTCACTGGCGGCATCCAGATTCTGCGGAAACCACAAACTGAATATCATCCTGCGCGCATGAATCTGTTGACCCGAGGAATGCGCCTGAATCCATCACTTCACATCAATCTGGAAAATGCGTAAAAACGCCCTTTTCCCTTCTTCAGTAAACGTGACTTCGCGATAGCCCGGCGTTCTGTTCAGCCACCCTTTTCGCTCAAAAGCGGCCAGTAAAGCGGCGCCGGAATCGCCCCCGAGATGGAAACGTCGCTCGCTCCAGTCGAGACACGCGCAGCTGCTTTTGCGCCGGGGGTTCGGGTTCAGAATGGCGCCTAAATCTTCAAAATGCTGCTTTCCGGCGGGCGTCAGCGCATTACCGTCAGGTTCCAGCCAGCCTTCGTTACTCATGAATTCGTAAATCCCGACCGCGATTTTTCCTGCCAGATGGTCATAGCAGGTTCGCGCGACGCGCAAATGTACCGGCGTTTTGGGCTGCGGCGATTTCATGGATTTCATGGAAATCCCCATCAGGGTTTCCAGAAGATGGGCGACATCGCTGCCAGCCAGCCGGTAATAACGGTGTCTTCCCTGCGAAAGGCAGGTAATTAATTCGCTGTTGAGGAGTTTGGTCAGGTGCGCGCTGGCGGTGGACGCCGCAATATTGGCGACCGAACTCAGCTCTGTCGCGGTCCACGCGCGGCCATCCATCAGCGCGCAAAGCATGCTGACCCGCGAAGGGTCAGCAATGGCCGAAGCAACCGCGGATAACGACAGTTCAAGCTGCAATCCGTCATCATCCGTTTTACGAAAGTTGGGTAAACTCATTCAGTCGGTACGTCCCATTCAGCTGTTACCTGTGTGGCCAGTGTATTGTTATCGGTAAGCAAAATCAGCCGGTTATCGTGATCGCTGTACTGCACCAATATGTTAATCCCGTTCTGCGCGATGACTGCGGCAATGGCACCCAGTTCTCCGGGGCGTTCCTGTTTCAGCTTTCTGATGACCGGCTTTGTGACCTGCCGGACGTCCAGCCCGGCGGCCGCCAGCACCGTGCGGGCCAGTTCGCCCTCTTCAACCAGAAAATGCGCATGGCTTTCATCGCCTGCCGTAAACACACCGCCGCCTTCAAGCCCTACACCATTTTTGCCGAGGACAGAACCGAGGCGCGCCAGCTCACCGGGCGCATTGCGGAGAATAACGTGAATATCATACATGCGAATAACCTCCTTTTTCAGATGAATAGTCCCTGAGAACCTCAACAACGCGGATCCGGTAAAAAGAGAAAATAGTGTTCCGTCCCTCGGATTGTGCAGCCTGATGTTTAAGATTCTTTTTCCACGCCAGCACCGACGCTTCATTTTCCCACCATGACAGCGACAAAATTTTTCCCGGTGTACTCAGGCTCTGAAAACGTTCAATAGAAATAAAACCCGCAACGTCGTCCAGCAAAGGTTTTAGCTCTGCGGCCAGCTCAAAGTAGCGGTCCTGTTGTTCAGGAATGGCGTCAGCCTCGAAAAGTACAGCGATCATAAAATGCTCCGGTATGAATGTCTTCGGAGCTCACTATAAGACGCAAAAATGGGTGACACTTCGGTGGCGGACGAAATGTTGATGTTCGTATCCCCCCACTTTTCAGAATAAAAGCTGACGGGTAAAGTACATGTCCTGTTTGCCTCTTTTACCGCGTATTGATGAGGGATGATGAAAACTAAACTAATCGCCGGAATTTTTCTCGCTTGCCTGTCTGCCAGTGCTTACAGCAAACCGTTACAGGACGATTCAACACCCATCTCGCTGAAGCTGAATGACAATTCAGTCGTTAACGTCACAACATGCGAGGATTTTATTGCGCTTCGCCGCGCGGGGAAAACCGTCACTGATTTCGAGAACATGCCCGACCGTTTTGCGTCGATGGCTCAAAATTCCTTAACCGATTGCTATCTGACAACCTGGGCCAAAGCGCAGGGCTTAACGGAAGTGAATCCGCCGCCTGCAACCATAACGATCAGTGATGTGGTAAAACATTTCCCGGCCACGGCGGCAGTGGCGATCAGCGATGATGAAGTTGCCAGAGTAAAAACGCATTACCAAAACAAGACCATTATTCAGAAAGAACCTGATTTAAAAGCGGATGATATGGGACGGCTGATCTCTGCGAAATCTTCTGACGGCTATATCATCACCGGCCACCGCGCATTTAAAGGTCAGGACGGAAAACTGACGGATTTCATTACACTCGGAAAGTTTGTTACCGGCGGGACCTGGAGTGTTTCAACGACATACAAGATTGTTTCCCAAAGTGAACCTGTGTGGAAAATTCAGGAAGTGACGGAAAACGATCCGCTGTAATTTACCGCTACCTGAAACTCCACTGCACGCTGACCACAAACACGGAAGGAATGATGATCCCGGTTTCTACGCCGAAATAGCTGGTGAAGTTGTACTGGATGGCATGGTAGATGTACGGTGAAAATCCGATGCCGGTGACTTTTTTGAAATCCTCATAGGAACCGTCATCGCCGCAGTGTTTGAAAGCGTCGAAAAAGAACTCGCCGGTATAACCGTAGACGCCTTTAAACACCCAGTTGGAATCTCCCTGGATCCAGTCCCGGCGCAGCCCGAGCGCAATACAGCGGTCGCCGAAGCTGTTGTTCATGGTACCGACCAGTGCGCTGTATTTGGAGTCTTCAGAGAATTTACGTTCTACCGACATGAATTTATTATCGAAAAACTCGTTGTATTGCCCGTAGTTACCGGTCAGGTGGTAAACAAAAGAACCGGTGTTGAAGGAATATAAATTAATTTCATCGGCATGGAGACCCACGGCGACAAGGAGTAAGAAGAAACACAGAACCCGGCTTGAATTTTTTATCATTTAGATAATCTCTTTGATTATAAAGACATAATTTTATCTAAAAAATTTAAATCATTGATATGAGCGTGATCAGGCCCGTAAAAATTATTCTAAGACAGGATTTGTGTTTGTACAAAAAAGCCCCGCTAAATCCGGCAACAAGGCGGTGCCTGTTGCCGGACATTTATTCAGACCGCAGATTTATTCGTTTTTAGCCCCCCTTCCCAGTTCAACGTCAACGTGATGATCCTGCCCGTCATCGGTGAGCGGGATCTCATCATTCGCCAGCAAGTTGCCGTCCAGCGTCACGCGATATTCTTCCGTACTTTTGCGCACGGTAATCAGATAACGGCTGCTGCCTTGCTGGTATGCGATGCTGATTTCCGGCCAGTTTTCCGGAAGCTGGCTGTGAATGGAAATGGTGTCGCCTTTGCGCGTGATCCCCAGCAATGATTCGGTGATCAGGCGGTACGTCCACCCGGCGGAACCGGTATACCAGCTCCAGCCACCGCGTCCGCTGTGCGGCGCGACCGAATAGATATCAGCGGAAATCACGTAAGGCTCGGCTTTGTACCGGCCAACCGCCTCTGCGGTCAGGCTGTGATTGATCGGGTTGATCATCGCCATCAGTTCCCAGGCACGCTCAATATTGCCCTGTTTCGCAAAGGCCATGACTGCCCAGATAGCGCCGTGCGTGTACTGGCCTCCGTTCTCGCGGACACCCGGCAGATAGCCGCGAATATAACCGGGGTTCGGGCCGTTGCCGTCGAAAGGCGGCGTCAGCAGTTTGATTAAACCGGCGTCATTGTCGACCAGGTATTTATCTACTGACTGCATGGCGCTGGCGGTGCGGTCAGGTGTTCCCGCACCGGAAAGCACCGACCAGCTTTGGGCGATGGCGTCGATCTGACATTCGTTATTCAGATGCGAACCCAGCGTTTGTCCGTCGTCAAAATAGCCGCGCAAATACCAGTCGCCGTCCCAGGCGTGATCGTTGAGATTTTGTCTGAGCCGCGCAGAGTGTTCACGGCAAAGCGTGGCGACCTCTGCGTCCTGACGCTCTTCCGCCAGCGCGCCATAACGTTGCAGAACGTCATAGAGGAAGAAGCCCAGCCAGACACTTTCGCCGCGTCCGCCCAGCCCGACCAGATTCATGCCGTCATTCCAGTCGCCCGCGCCCATTAGCGGCAGGCCGTGGTCGCCCAGCTTCAGCCCGTATTTCAGCGCGCGGACGCCGTGCGCCCACAGGGTTTCCTGCGTGTTGCTGACCAAAGGTTGTTCATAGAAAGATTCCTCGCCGGGAGCCAGCAGACGCGATTCGAGGTATGGCACGATTTCTTTTGCCACCGCGCCATCACCGGTCACGGCAATATAATGACTGATTGCCAGCGGCAGCCACAGATAATCGTCCGAGCAGCGCGTGCGGACGCCATTGCCGGTCGGTGGATGCCACCAGTGCTGGACGTCGCCTTCAATAAACTGCCGCGAGGCGCACAGCAGGATCTGCTCGCGCATACGTTGTGGCGCGGCATGCGTCAGCGCCAGCGTATCCTGCAACTGATCGCGGAAACCAAACGCGCCGCCGGACTGATAATACCCGCTGCGCGCCAGTATACGGCTGGCGAGGGTCTGATAAATCAGCCAGCCGTTAGTCACTAAATCGACGGATTTATCCGGCGTGGTGATCTGAATTTTATCCAGCACCTGATGCCAGTGATGATGAACGCGATCCAGCTCAGCCTGTGCTGCGCCTTCCTGGAAGAACTGATGGATCAGCGCTTCGGCGTCTCCGGCGTTTTGCCCCAGACCCAGCGCAAAAGTAAAGGTGCGCTGATCGCCGTCAATCAGCGTGGTCGCTGACTGTACCGCGCCGCAAGGATCAAGCATTGCGCCGGTTTTATCCGACAGGCGCTGCGTCTTCATTGCTGCGGGTGATGCGGCGGAACCTGTTCTTCCGAGGAATTCACGGCGGTCGCCGCTCACGGAACAATGTGCGCCGGTCACGGCAAAAAAGGCCGTGCGCGGTGAGCCGTTGCTGGTGTAATGATTGGTCGCCAGCACGCCGCAGCCCTGCACAACGTGTGCCGCCGAGGTGACAATATGCATGGCTGATTTCACCCGCAGATCGGCCATCACCCACTCGACGTAACCGGTCACCGAAAGCCTGCGCGGCCTGCCGGAAACGTTGGTCAGCGTCAGCATGATCAGTTTGACCGGTGCGTGCTCAGCGACCAGCACCGTCATTTCGCTGCTGATCCCCCGTTCGGTATGCTCGAAAACGCTGTAACCAAAACCGTGTCGCGTCACGTAGCCGCCGGGTCCGCGCACGGGCAATGGTGCCGGAGACCATACGCTGCCGGTCTCTTCATCGCGCAGATAAAACGCTTCGCCGGAACTGTCGCTGACCGGGTCGTTTTCCCACGGTGTCAGGCGGTATTCATGGGCATTTTCATACCAGGTATAAGCCTGACCACTTTCCGAAATCACCGAGCCAAATTCCGCATTCGCAAGCACGTTCGACCATGGCGCAGGGGTATTTGCTCCGTCGTTGAGGACTATCTGATATTCACGCCCGTCCGGTGAGAATCCACCCAGTCCGTTGAAGTAACTGAGGTCACGTGGAGGAGCCGTGACCGGCTGATTGTCGTTTAGCGTGCGTACCGGCAGCAAAGCGGGCAGTGAAACATGCGGTGGCTGCATGCGCTGATTCAGCTGATCTGCCAGCGACCCGCGGCGGTCGTCGATCACTACGCGGGCGACGCTTATCAGCAGTGTGCGGTCGTCCTGCGTCATCTGTTCGCCATTACGGACAAAAATGCCGCCCGGAATATCGGTCTGGCTGGAACCCGCGCCGGACGCGACCAGGCTGAGGATCTGGTTTTGCAACGCCTGCTGGTAGCCGCCGGAATCATTACACAGAATCACCAGATCGACTTTCAGCCCTTTCAACCGCCAGTAATGGTGCGCACGTATCAGCAACGTCACCAGCCCGATATTTTCATTGCTGGTCATTGTCAGCAGAACCACCGGCAAATCGCCGGAAAGCGATTGCCCCCACAGGCCGGATTGCCCGCGACGGTTAGCGCTGACCGCCTGCGCATCGCCGCGCATTTCCTGACTGGCGAACAGAATGGCACCGGCCAGCCGGTTAAACAGCCCCGCGTCTTCCTCGGTGGCATTCAGCTGGCGCAGCACCACCTGACTGTGCGACCAGGTGATTTCAAATACCCGATCAGCAATATGGTGATCGCGGTATTTTTCCAGCAACGCCAGACTTTGCAGGCGGGTGTCGGCAATCCCGTAAACCATATCGATGATGACCGGCACACCGGGTTTCAGGCGGATGCGCTGACGGATTGCCATCACCGGATCCAGCACCGCTCCGGCGCTGTTACTGAGTGCCCCGGCACGGCGTAATGCCTGCGGATTGGAGGCCGAATTGCCGCGCCCGATAAACTGCGCGCGGTCAGTTTCAAATGACGTTTCCCGCTCGACGGAACCGTGGATCGCCATCATGTGGAACATCCACGGGCACTGTTCTTCCGGCTCGCGCGGGCGGCGATGGCACAGAATCCCTTCCTGCGCGGGCATCAGTTCAGTCTGCACAAACAGATTGCTGAATGCCGGATGCGCCGCGTCATTAGCCGCTGGTGCCAGTACGACTTCGGCATAAGTGGTAATTTCCAGCTCACGGGCATGGCGGCCATGATGCGTGACCGTCATCCGGCGGATTTCGACATCATCTTCCGGTGAAACCACGATATGCGTCTGCATTGTCAGCGAACCGTGCGTGCGGCGGAACTCGGCACCGGCATCGGTCAGTACGGCGTGATACGTGCCCTTTTGTTTGCCGAGCGGCTGCCACGTATTGCTGGTGACCGTGCCGGATTCCGGATCACTCAGATAACAGAATATCCCCCGGTCATCGCGCGTCGCATCTTCCCGCCAGCGGGTCAGCGTCAGGTCTTTCCAGCGGCTGACGCTGCCACCCGCCTGCGTCACCATCAGATGATAATTCGTATTGGAAAGCAGCTGAACTTCCGGCGCCGGGCTGTCGGCGTTGCTGAATTCGCGCAGCTCGATATTCACTTTTTGCAGCGTGCTGTCGTGGGATTCGAAATGACGGCGCGGGCTGTAAAGCTCCACGGCGTCCGGTACGCGTTCCTGCAAAAGCAGCCGCGCAGACTGGAATGCCGCATTCGCCGCAAAGCGCGCGTTCATGGGCGCATCGAGCAGCACATTCGCCAGCGCCAGAAAACCCATGCCCTGATGGTGAGCCATGTACGAGCGCACCACGATGTAAATCTGCCCGCGGATCAGGCGAGAAGGCGTGTAGTCGAGCGCGTCATAAAAACCGTATTCGCCGCGTGCGCCGCGATTTTCCAGCTCAGCCAGATTGAGGCAGGCTTCCTGTGGCCGGATCATCAGCGCCATCAGCGTGGCGTAAGGCGCGACGACCATGTCTTCGGCGAGCCCGCGTTTCAGCCCGAGGCCGGGCACGCCAAACGCGTGATACTGATAATTCTGGTTGAGATCAAACGCGGCATACGCGGACTCCGAAATCCCCCACGGAACCTTGTTCTCTCTGCCCCAGGCAATTTGCCGGTCAACCGCGGTCTGGCACATCTGCACCAGCAGCGTGTCCGGATACGCAGGCATGACCAGCTGCGGCATCAGGTATTCAAACATCGAGCCGCTCCACGACATCAGCGACGGTTGCTTGTCGATCACCGTGAATAACCGGCCCAGCGCGAACCAGCTTTTTTGCGGCAACTGATTGGTGGCAATGGTGACGTAATTGGTGAGGCGGATTTCCGACGGCAGCAGATCGTATTTCCCGCTGTCCATTTTATGCGCGTCGCAGTTATAGCCGACGGTCAGCAAATGAGTGTTTTTGTCGTAGAGGAACTGGAAATCCATGCGCGCATGGTCGTTCAGGCGTTTCTCCAGCTCACGGATGATGTCAAGCCGCTGACGCGCCAGCCCGATCGCGCGGGATAAATCCGGCTGCGTTCGTGCATCCTGTTGCGCCAGCCATTGCAATGAAGGCAGGACGCTGCTTTGCACTTCCGGCGGAAACGCACCATAAAACTCAGTCCACTCTTCCAGACCGGCGTCAATTTGTGCGGCCAGACGTTGCAGCCAGACGCCATCTGCAGGCGTGATCAGCGCGCGCATTTCCCGCAAAGGATCCAGCGCCTGCACGTTTGCCGCAGTATGCGGCATCAGCTGGCGGAGTTTGTTCAGCACCGGCATTGGCGTCTGCTTTTCGGCCATTTGCAAGGTATCTTCCAGCCCGGTCAGCCACTGTCCGATATCCATCGCAGGCAGCGTGCGCCACAACCGTAAACCGGTGCTGAGCGTCAGTAAATGCCCGGCCAGATTGCCGCTGTCCACGCTCGAAATGTAGCGCGGATTCAGCGGTTCCAGCGTGCGCGTGTCGTACCAGTTATACAGATGACCGCGATAATGCTCGAGTTTGTCGAGCGTATCCAGCGTCAGGCTGGTGCGTTCCAGCACCTCTTTTTGCGTGAGGTAGCCGAAATCCCACGCGGTAATATTGGCCAGCAAAGAAAGGCCGATATTGGTGGGTGACGTGCGGTGTGCAATGGTAGGCTGCGGGATTTCCTGGAAGTTATCCGGCGGCAGCCAGTTTTCAGTTTCCGTGACGAAATCTTCGAAGAAAGCCCAGGTCTGGCGCGCAGTCTGGCGCAGGAAAGCGTGTTGCAGAACATTGAGATCCGGCATCTCACGTTTTGCTGGCTGACTGAGCCAGCACAGAATGCGCGGCGCCAGAAACCACAGAATGCCCAGCGGCAGTGCGAATGCCAGCAGCGGCAGATGGGAATACGCCGCCACTAAAATTACCGCCACACCGGCCAGCGGGTTGGCCCACATCCGGCGATAAAAATATTCCGGAGAATGCGCCCGGCTTTGGGCACCAATACTCACGCTTGCCCATTCGTGCAGTTTGCGATGGCTGACGTTCAGCCGCCACAGCGTCAGCAAAATTGCCTGTACGGAGTAAACCGCTTCATGCGGCAAAGTCATCAGGTGCAGAAAAATACGCGAGACCCGGCTGACGGTGGCAGAAAATACGCTTTTCAGATGCGGGATCAGCGCGCGTCGCGGGCCTTTATTGAACAAATCCAGCACCAGCGCAACCCCTGCAGGGAACAGCAACATAAAGCTGATAAAACCGAACCAGTAAAGCTTGTTGGGCACCAGAATCAGCGTGCTGAAAATGAGGATTAATAAGGCGGGCGCGACCAGACTGCGGCGCAGGTTATCAAACAGTTTCCAGCGCGAAAGCAGGGTCAGCGGATTGCGGGCGCGCTGGCCGTCTTCCTGGGTCACCCGTAAACCCAGCCAGTTCAGAAGCTGCCAGTCACCGCGGATCCAGCGGGTTTTGCGCGCCACATCCGCCAGATAATGGTCAGGATATTGCTCGTATAACACCACATCGCTGAGCATCCCTGAGCGGGCGTAACAGCCTTCCAGTAAATCATGGCTGAGCACCAGATTTTCCGGGCAGGTATTTTCCGTGGCCTGAATAAAGACATCCACGTCGTAAATGCCTTTCCCGACAAATGAGCCTTCGCCGAATAAATCCTGATAGATATCGGACGACATGGACGAGTACGGATCGTTTCCAGGCACGCTGCTGCATAACGCGGCGTAACGTCCCTGCCCGTTTTCCGGGATTTCTTCCGCCAGCCGTGGCTGGAGAATGGCGTAACCGGAAACCACCCGCTGAAGCTTTTCGTTGTACACCGGATGATTCAGCGGATGCGCCATCGCAGCCACCAGCTGATGCGCCGTCGCGCGCGGCAGAACCGTATCGCTGTCGAGCGTAATCACGTATTTCACCTGCCGCAAATGTTCCTGCGTGCTGCCTTCAATCAGCGAGAACGGCTGGCCCTCATCGCGCAGCCAGCGGTTCAGCGCGTTCAGTTTACCGCGCTTACGCTCATACCCCATCCACACGCCCTGCGCCGTATTCAGTTCACTGTCGCGATGCAACAGCGAAAACCGTGCGCCCTGCGTGGCGGGATAACGGCGGTTCAGGGACTGGATCTGGCGGGTGGCGTAAATCAGCAGCGCGTCATTTTCAGGATTATCGCGTTGAGTGCTGTCATGGAAATCACTCAGCAGCGCGAAATTCAGGTGCGCGAGCATGTTGCCGATGTAACACACCTCGAGGCTGTTAATCAGCGCATCAATATTTTTCTGGCTGCCCAGCAGACAGGGAATGACCACCAGCGTACTGGCGTTTTCAGGAATACCCCCGGCGAATTCCAGACGCGGCAACGGTTGCGGCGTGCGGCTACGGGTGGTGATTTCACTGAGAAGATTAAGCGCAAACTGGCTGGCGACCAGCACCACAGGAATCAGCAGCGCCCACCAAAGCCAGTGCAGCGCCGGATGTGCTGAGCGGTAAAGCGCATCGGCGGTAACGGCCGTGGTCAGCAGCAACAGACTGCCGAGCCACGAAAGCAGCGGCGTCTGGCTCAGTCTGGCGCGTATACGGGTGATCAGGGAAGAACGGGCGTTGAGATCTTTCTCTAACGTTTTTCTCCCGGCATCAATCAGATAGTAGCCGACGTGTTGTTGCTGATAAGAACCCGTTGCCTCGCGGGCCAGAGCTACGGCGCGGGCGGCGACAAAGGCTTCGTCATGACGGGAATTGCGTGAGAGACGTTCAATCTGATGGCGGTAATTATCGCGGGTATCAAAATGCATCAGCGGATAAATCCCGGCCGGGTCGCCGTGCAACGTCTGCTCCACCACGCTGAGATTTTCGGCAAAATCAGCCCAGTCCATTTCGGTCAGCTGGCGTAAACCCATAATGCTGTTGCTGACAGAAAGCTGATTAGCGGCCAGCTGCTGGTTAAATTTGTCGATCACTTCACGTTGCGTCAGCCCGACTTCGCTAAGGCGTTGTTCCACCCAGGTCAGCGGCAGCGCCAGCATCGAGCCATGCCCTTGTAAGCGACGCACCAGTTCGGCGACAAACGCGCTGGTGCGCGGCGGATTGGTGCGCGCCATATCGGCGATAATAATGATCTGACCGGACGGATCGTTTTCAGCGCTGTCTTGCAATTTATTGACCCAGTAATCGGCCAGATTGCGTTCCTGCTGGGCATTCGCCACTTCAATGCTGACGCGGCGCAGATTCTCAATCAGCGCCAGCCGCAGCATGCCGGGAAATGCCCACAGCTCGCCGAGCGTCAGCGGTTTGACGCTCTGATAGGTGGTAAAAAATCGGGTGAGCGTGGTGACATCCAGAAGCCCGTCACTGTGGCTGACGACTTCCGTGGCGATGTCATATATACGCGGGCAGAAATGCGGAGCGCCGAGCGACGGCAGGCCTTTGCCGAAGTTTTTCGGCAGCAACTGACGTACCAGGCGGATTTGTTCTTCAATCAGATAAAAGTTATCGAGCAGCCATTCACCGGCCGGCGTGATGCTCGCTTTCTCTCCGTTGCTTAAAATCAGACAACTTCGGGTCAGGACTTTTTCATTATCATCGAGGCGTTTAAGCAGGTAATACGGGAGTTTTTTACCGGAGAGCTTGTGCGAGAGCGCCAGTTTCCCGCCGTAGCGTTCCATCTGATCTGCCGAGAAAAGCTCTGTGCGGATCGGCACCGGTTGCTCCAGCGCGCTGGCCCGGTGACGCCGCGTGATTGAAATAACAGGCGGTGCGCGTTTGCTTTTGAACCAGTTAATGACAGTCTTTTTCACATCTTCATACCATACGCGGACCCGAGAAGGCAGTTGCCTGAGCTGCGATTAGAGTTCACATAAAAAGGAGAGAGGGTAAAGGTCAGGGAGGCAGAACGGGTTTATCACCCGCAGCGGGCAATACTTTTCATACTAGTCTTTTTAGTGATAGTCAGTGGGTTTATTTTCCACATCACAACATATTTACAGAGCGGACATCTCTGTGTAATATCGCCGCCAGACATCAGGGTGCCCGCCCTTTGGCGTAGCGTTAACGTCAACCAACGCACTTTCTGCAGGATAATCCTGCTCATTGTGCGGTGTATTTATGACTCAGCCTCAGACGTCGTCGGCGCGTCCTTCGTTTATTGCCAATTCTGCTTTTTTCCTGTTTCTTATCCTGCTCACGGCAGCGAATTTACGTTCCCCGATCACCGCAACCGGTCCGGTTCTGGCAGATATTTGCGCGACGTTTGGACTGAGTGCTTCAGCCGCCGGGCTGCTCAATTTTATCCCTTTGATCCTGTTTGCGGCTATTGCGCCGCTGGCTTCCTGGTGCGGAAATAAAACCGGACTGGAGAAAAGTTTATGGGTCGCGGTTTGCCTCATCACGCTGGGCTCTGTGGTGCGCGTGATGCCGTATGCCAGCGGATTGTGGGCCGGCACCGTGATCCTCAGCACCGGGATTGCTGCGGCAAACGTGCTGCTTCCGCCGTTAATTAAGCGCGATTTTAAACTCCATACGACCAAATATATTGGCCTGTATGCCTCAACCATGGCGATTACTGCCAGTCTTGCCTCCGGCATCGCGGCTCCTTTGCAGCACACCAGTGGTTTTGGCTGGAGACTGTCGCTCGGCATCTGGATTGTCCCTGCCCTTATCGCCACTGTCGCCTGGCTGCCTCTGTTGAAAAATACGCAACCGCGTGAATTATCGCGTCAGCAGGCGGCGCCTGGCCGGTTGAAATCACCGTGGAAATCAATGCTGGGCTGGCAGGTTTCTTTGTTTATGGCGCTTCAGTCGATGGTTTTTTACACCCTGATAGACTGGTTCACGCCTTACGCCAGTTCACACGGCATCAGCCAGGAAAGCGCGGGCTGGATGTTATTTGTCTATCAGGCGGTGGCGATCGTGGCCAATCTGGTCTGCATGTCGGCGCTGAAAAAATACCGGGATCAGCGCGGGATCAGTTTCATCGCCTCACTGGCCATTTTCACCGGATTAGCCGGGCTGCTGATCTTCCCTGCTTTGCCCTTGTTGTGGCTGGTTATTGCCGGTCTTGGCGCTGGCGCTTCCATGGTGATTTGCCTGTCGTTATTTAATCTGCGGGCGACAGACCACCGCCAGGCAGCGGCACTTTCCGGGATGGCGCAATGCGTGGGGTATGGCGTGGCGGCGCTGGGGCCGTTAGTTTTTGGCATGCTGCACGAAGTCAGCCACAGCTGGACGGTGCCTTTGATTGTGCTGACGGCAGTTAACGCGCTACAGCTGGTGATTGCCCCGCTTGCAGGTCGCGCCAAACATATCGGGTAAACGGACGTCACTTTTAAAATTTGTTGTTAAAAAATTCAGGCGGATTTCTCCGCCCGTTTTTTTCGTAATTTGTCACATCATCGTTTTAGCTGATATCTGCGCCGTTGGTGGCGATCACTTTCTGATACCAGTGGAAAGATTTCTTTTTGTAACGGTTGCCGGTGCCGGAGATTTTGTCATCGAGATCGACATAAATCAGGCCGTAGCGTTTGCTCATCTCGCCGGTGGACATACTCACCAGATCGATACAACCCCATGGCGTGTAACCCATCAGATCCACGCCGTCTTCAATGGCTTCTGCCATCACAGCGATATGCTGGCGCAGGTAGTTGATACGGTAATCATCGGCGATAAAGTGGTTTTCATCCGGCTTATCGACGGCACCTAACCCATTCTCAACAATAAACAGCGGCTTTTCATAGCGATCGTAAAGCTGGTTCAGCGCGATGCGCAGGCCCACCGGATCGATTTCCCAGCCCCAGTCGCTGGCTTCGAGGAACGGGTTGCGCGCGCCACCGAGCAGGTTGCCTTGCGCGGGCACCGCGTCGGGATTGGTTTTGTTGATGGTTGAAGACATGTAATAGCTAAAACCAATGTAATCCACCGTGTGCTGTTTAATCAGCGCCAGATCGTCCGGCTGAATGTCCAGCACGACGCCCTGCGATTCCCATAAACGTTTGGCGTAGTACGGATATTTACCGCCCGCCTGCACGTCCGCGCAGTAGAAGTTAAACGCCTGCGTCTCTTTCAGGGTTTCCAGCTGGTTCACCGGATTGCAGTCATAGGCGTAATGGGTGGCGAACAGGATCATGCAGCCGATCTGAATCTGAGCATTCGTTTCGCGGGCAATTTTGACCGCCAGGCTGCTGGCCACGAACTGGTTATGCCATGCCTGGAATTTGGCCTGAGCTTCCAGCGCGCCGGTTTTGACCGTCAGCCCCTGGCTCATGATCGGGAAATGCGCCGCACTGTTGATCTCGTTGAAGGTCATCCAGTATTTCACTTTATGACCAAATCGCGTCAGCATCGTGCGGGCAAAACGCTCAAAGTGGCCGATCAGTTCACGGTTTTTCCAGCCACCGAATTCGGTCGCCAGATGCAGCGGCATTTCGTAGTGGGAAAGGGTAATTACCGGCTCGATACCGTGCGTGATACAGGCGTCAATCACCTTGTCATAGTGCGCCAGACCGGCTTCGTTCGGCTGTTGTTCAATGCCATCTGGATAGATGCGTGTCCAGGCGATAGAAAAGCGGTAACATTTGAAACCCATTTCCGCAAACAGGGCAATATCTTCCTCAAAACGATGATAGTGATCGATGCCCTTGTGGTTCGGATAGGTGTATTTTTCGGTATCCAGCGTGAAATCAAATTCTGCTGAAGAAACAATGCGTAACCGGTCTTTACCGCCGGGAATGGCATCAACAATCGACAGCCCTTTACCGTCCTGATCATACGCCCCTTCAACCTGATTGGCCGCTGTCGCGCCGCCCCACATAAAGCCTTGCGGAAACTTCTCTTTCATAAAAAACTCCCTTGAACAGTCAAAATACCAATGCGTGAATAGCGCTGCGAATGAGGATGCCGATGATCGCGCCCGGTAGCGCAAAGCGGAACAGCCGGACGAAGCGGCTGGCGATCCCCAGAAAAATACCGATACCGGGTAAATCGAGCGTCTGGATCAGAAAACCACTGGAAGCATTGACCTGCTGCGGGGAAAAAAGCCCGCGATGAATCAGTTCAGACACCACGCCGTAATAGGCGGTGCCGCCCGCAAGCATTTTGGTCAGCGCGGGCAGAACGTACACGTCTGAAATACTGAAATATCCCAGCACTGGCCCGAGCAGACGGGTCAGAAACTCAATCGCCCCGGCTTCTTTTAAAATACCGACGACGGTCAGCGAGAGGATCAGCATCGGCACAGAACCCAGCGCCAGACGGATTGCATCCGAGCCCGCGCCGTTAATGATGGCGATCAGCCCTTTGCCGGCCTTGTCTTCCAGCGGATTACCTTCACGTTCCGGTGCGGTGGCCGAAAGACGACGGCCAAACAGATAGTAGGTCGCACTGGCTGCGCCGAGTCCACCGACAATAGAAATGATAATCGCCGCGCCCCAGTGCAGGCCGTAAGGAATAAGCGGATAAAACACGTTGCCCTGCCCCATGGCAAAAAGCATGGCCAGCGTGGCGGCGAGATGGCGGTCGGACGTCCCTCTCTTTTCCATCAGCGCCAGTGACGCCAGCGGTGCCGCGAAACTCACAAAATTCAGCTGGATCAGGGCAAATACTGCCATACCCGTGACGCCAAAAGGGCGTAAAACCGGCGTCACCAGCCGGACTATCCCGTCGAGAACGCCACGAACTTCCAGGTACTTCATGATGATCAGCATGACCACCATGATTGGGATCAGCGTGTAAAGCGCCACGTTAACTGAGGCTTTCCCCGCCGAGAGAATGATCCCGATAATGTCCATTACCCGCTCCGCAAAAATAAATTGCCAGTAACATAGCGCCAAGCTGACGTGTTGTCATGCGGTTGAGCAATGATAAAAAAGCGGCTAACGTAACTGAACGCCTGTCAGCTTCTATGAAAACAGTCAACACGGTAAACCGGCTAACCCGCTCATTTGCCGGACGATCTCAGGAGATTTCCATGTCAGATAAAGTGTCTGCCCAATGTCATTGCGGTTCGGTTGTCTTCAGCGCCGTACTGACTGATGGCTATAACAACGTGCTCCGCTGCAATTGTTCATTCTGCCGTATGCGCGGGGCGGTCGTCGTCCCGGCTCAGGAAGTGGATGTGATCAAGGGCAAGGACTCGCTTACCGAATACCGGTTCAACACCGGCGAAGCAGCCCATTTCTTCTGCTCAGTTTGCGGGATTTACACCTTCCACCAGCGCCGTTCCAATCCTGAATTCTATGGCGTGAATGTCGCCTGTATCGAAGGCGTATCGCCGTTTGATTTCCCGGTGGTCAGCGTCAGCGACGGCATTAATCATCCAAAAGACGGCGGTAAAGGCGGCGTGGCGGGATATATTCGTTACGAGCCGAAATAAATACGAGACGAAGTAATCTGGCTCTGAAAACTAACAAAAATGGCGTCCCGGTAACGCCATTTTTATTTTATCAAATAAAGTCGCGTCCCGTTTAAATGACAGCGGCCCGTTATCTTTACGGGTTTATCTTTTCTGAATTTACCCTGACATTGTTGTTTCTCTTTTTCTGTCCTAATGTTTTTCCCGAGAATAATTTCTCTCTATGGACAAATAAAATTGCAGCGTAGTTTTGCAAATTTATTCGCATTTCAATTTTGCGTGGAGAATTATTGTGACTAACACAACTGTTGCTATTTCAGAAAGTGATTCAGCGGCTTTGCATTTATTAGAGCAGGCAATGGGATATACCTTTCAGGCGTCACTGCGCGCCGTGGCGGAGTTATGCGTTGCTGATTGTCTGGTCAAAGGCCCTAAAACGCCCGATGTACTGGGCAAAGAACTGGGCGTCAACCCGCGGCAACTCTACCGTGTGATGCGGATGGTGGCGTCTAAGAATATCTTTAAGGAACATGAAAGCGGTGAGTTTTCCCTGACGCCTTCCGCCGAATTTTTACGTTCAGACGTCCCCGGTTCCCTGCGTGCGGCGGTATTAATGCTGACGCATGAAACACTCTGGCTTCCGCTCGGAAATGTTATAGAAAATATTCGCGGCGAATCCGCCTTTAAAAATCGTTACGGTATGAATTTCTACGAGTATTGGGCTCAGGAAAGTGCGCATGACGGTATTAATGATTTTGACCGGGGAATGTCATCCATGTCTTCGATTGAAAATAACTTCATCGTTCGGAGTTATCATTTCCCTGATAAATCAACCGTCGTGGATATTGCCGGTGGCATGGGCGGATTATTATTAAAAGTGTTGCAACATAATCCGACGCTGCACGGTATTTTATTCGATCAGCCGCAGGTCTTGCCTAAAAACCGTCTCAGCGAGTTGGGCGATGATTCCCGCTGGGAATTGCATCCCGGCAGTTTCTTTGAATCCTGCCCGACGGCGGATTTTTATATGTTGAAATACATCACGATGGACTGGCCGGAAGAACAGGCGCGCAACATACTACGCACCTGCCGCAATGCCATGCACGCCGGTTCGAAGCTGCTCATCATGGAACCGGTCATTCCGCGCGGAAACGCCTGGCACGGCGGCAAGGAAGTCGATCTGCTTTTGCTGGCAAGTTTTGATGGCGGGCAAACGCGTTCCGAAGATGAAATCAAAGCGTTGCTGGCGGATGCCGATCTCAAACTGAACCGCATTATTGATACAGGTTGCTACG
Organism: Rahnella sp. BCC 1045; assembly: GCF_019049615.1. Taxonomy (NCBI): domain Bacteria; kingdom Pseudomonadati; phylum Pseudomonadota; class Gammaproteobacteria; order Enterobacterales; family Yersiniaceae; genus Rahnella; species Rahnella sp. BCC 1045. The sequence goes on from NZ_JAFMOZ010000103.1 coordinate 30,288, forward strand.
TCTCGATTGTTGAAGCGGAAATTCGCTGATATCTGGCGGGAAAACGTTGCGCAGATGCAGTGATAAAGGGGCACGCGGGATATTGCCAGTGCGTGCCCTTTCTGTTTCCGTCGCTCTTTATGGCAAAAAAGTCAGGCGGCTTTCACTGCGCGGGCTTTTTTCGGTGCAGGTGCTGCTTTTTCTTCCGTTTCTGCATCCGCTTCGACGTGTTCCACAGCTACAGGCTCTGCGGTTTCTTCAGTGGTCTCGTCAGCAACGACCGCTATGGTTTCCGGTAATTTACTGGTGCGCAGGATATGCTGAACGGCATCTTTTTGCTCAGCGAGGTGCAGCGCGATATTTTCCGCCAGCACTTCGTCAATCTCAAGCCCGCTCTGCGATAACCACTCGGTGAAGGTATCTGCCATATCGAGCATCTTGTCGTAAGCGTCTGCATCTTTTTTATTGGCAAATGTCATTTTCTCTTCACCTTTTCTGACGACAACAAATTTTGTTTCAACAGCCATGACTCGCTCCTTATACTGTAATTATATACAGCATATTAATGATGAGTGCAGGATACAACATTCAGCCAGCTTTTTACAGCCCGACTGTATGAAATCTCGACCGGCCTGCGCTACATTCGTACGGTGATCATTAAAACAACCGAAACTCGCGGAGAATACAGTGACAGCAACCGACGTATGCCAGTGGACAAAAGGCGCATTCCATATCACCACGGATAAAACCGCGCAGGATATTCCGGCGATCCATCGTTACCTGACCCGCTCAACGTGGGCTGCCGGAATTGACGAGCAAACCGTGCGCGATTCCGTTGAAAACAGTCTCAACTTTGGTCTGTTTGAAGGCGAAAAACAAATCGGTTTCGCCCGCTTTATCACTGATTACGCCACCTTTGCTTACCTGTGCGACGTCTATGTGCTGGAAGACTATCAGGGTAACAACCTCGGCGGCTGGCTGGTCGAATGCTGCCAGTCGCATCCGGTTTCCGCGCGCCTGCGCCGCATGGTGTTGTTCACCACCACCGCGCCCTGGTTGTATGAAAAATTTGGTTACGAACCGGTAAACAGGCCGGATTATGCGTGGGCGATAACCCGGCCTGATATTTATCGAAAGAAAAGTGACTTGAATGAGGACGTGTAGCGTTTTGTTTACCGGCTGGCCAGCTGCGTTGTCAGGGTTTCAATCCGCTCGGCCAGCTCTTTGGTCAGCGAGGTCAACTCTATGTTCTGCTGGACTAAAACCAGTAACTGGGCGGAATTTTCTTCAGCCACAGTCTGACGTTTTGCCATCGCATCATCCAGATCTTCACGGTGCTGAGCATCCGTCAGCGCGTGTGCCTGGTCGCGTTCGGCCTGACGGGTCTGCGCCAGTAAAATCAGCGGTGCCGCGTAAGCTGCCTGCAAACTGAAGGCCAGATTCAGAAGAATAAACGGATAGGGGTCGAATTTGGATAGCCCGGAAATGTTCAGGTAGATCCAGACTGCCACAATCACTGTCTGCGCGATGAGGAACGTCGGCGTGCCAAAGAACCGGGCGAATGCTTCGGCTTTGAGAGCGAACCATTGTTCACCAAACGTGTGACTGTGGCCTTTCAGCGGGCGATAAAAACGGAATTTTTTGACGGGCTGCATCGTGTTGACTCTCATGTTTCGGTGAAAACGGCTTACGACGGGGCTTAACTCTATCGCTATTTTGCCGCTTCCCAAAGCAGTGAGAGTCCCGGCAGTATTAACATACCGTCAATGAAACGGTGAAAAGTGTTCTGCGGGATTTTGAACAAAGATTAGTTGTCATATGTATTGGATACGTCATTGTTGCCCATAACAACGTCTGAAAAAGTGCCTGTTGGCCATGTGATTCCTGTATCTACGGTACTCTCTACACTTCTTTGTTGTCGATATGTGGTCACAGCAAATGGTATTTGCCCCACAGCATCACACCAGTAAGGAATTTCATCTATGAGTGTAAGAAGGAACTTTGCTCCGCAAACGGGATTTTGTTTCCAATCTCCTGGGAATTTGTTGTAGTACATTAAAGACATCCTTGGGACCACAGCGAATTTTTCTATATCATGCCATGTAAAGACTCTGTACACATTTTTCACTTATTCCAATTTAGGTGGGATTGTTGGTGTCCTCGATTATTATTATCAATCCTATTGGGTTACTTTCATCTTTGTTAGAATCATAAGCTGAATTGAACATATAATCACACTAATGACAGTTAATAAAATCCCTTTTAATGGCAGTGTGGCGAGAAAGTAGAAATTAACAAACATGAGGGTTATTACAAACATAATAATTGCTTGTTTCAATCTCACAATGGAGACTACAAAAAAACATATACATATAATAATTTGGGATATAATCAGTGAGATTCCATCTCCAACATTATGATGAGCTGATTTTTTTGTTATTTCATAATATAATTGCGAACACCAATCATATAAAAACATCAGTGCAATACAACATAAAATGCACAAGATTAACTTTAACAAAATAATGATTTTTTTACTCATCTTTCCATATTGCATAGTTCGAATACTCATTTGTGTTAATCTGTTTGCCTAGTCTTTCAGACGGAATGTTGTGCGATATTTCTGTTACTTTTGCAGCAGGGTATGTTTCTTCGCTATTTTCAATCTTATAGTTATATTTTTCACTTGCGTATAAAGCCCCTCTAAGGACAAAAAAGTTATCATAAGTATTTGAATGGTCGATCTTACCCAGGGAAGCATCTATAGGTTTACCAGTTGCCCATTTTATGCCAGTTCTTACTGTGGATTCGATATTTTTGCTCATTCTATAAGTATCAACAGCAAATGGAATTTGCCCAACTGCATCTGTCCAATAAGGAATGTCTGCTACGAGCACCATTAGATATCCATTTCCGCCTTCTGGGTTCCCCTTCCAATCGCCAGTACCTCCGGACCTAAATGAAAGAGAAGGTCTGTCCACATTAGCAAATTGTGCTATATCGTCCCATGAGAATATTTTATATGCACTCTTTACCTCTTCATTTTCATTTACATAAAGAAGCTCGCGATAGTCATCGGCTAATGGTTCAAACCATTGAAATTTATATTTATCATATAAAATCTGTGCTGTTATAATTTGGAAGATATCTTCATCCTTACATTTCAGGATAAATAAAATATCACCATTACTTCTGGTCACCACTATGAAAGGTGGTACGTCTACGTTATGTGCAGTCTTATCCTGTTTTGGCGTTGTTTTCGCCTTGATTACTAATTCTGTTTTATTATCTTTTGTTCTGAAGCTATAGCTTTTGCCATCAATTATATGTGTCGTCATTTTCATTTTGCATTATCCCTAACTAATGAAAATATTAATTTCTGATATATTTTCATTTTCCCCTGTGTATGTACTTGCTCCCTCCCCTGAGGTCAGATGTTCACCCCCTTCTGTTTCCAACCTGTAGTTAACCGGTGATGAGAATTTAATATCTCTGTCAAAGGCTGTTATTACCTGACCAAACTCTGTGAAATGTAGTGGTTTCTGGGATGGATTACTCATGCCATGGTGTTTCGTTAAACGCTTATACTCACCATTCGTGCCGTACTCGACCTTCCCCTCCTGAAGGGTCAGATAACTTCCACCGGCGTTCAGGGTGATTTTCTTTTTAGCCGCAAAGATCACTTCGTCATCAGTACTGGTAAGTTTGATTGTGCCTTTCGCATCGAGTCTCATGGAATCGTTTTGAGCCTGAATGTCGATCTTGCCTTGGTTCACTTTAAACGAGAGGCCCCCTTTCAGGGCATAAATCCCCAGTTTCTCACCAACTTGCAACGTGAGTCGTTTCCAGACGCCTATGTCCATATTTTTGCCACTGGACATCATAATGTTTTGGTCGGCAGCTAGCTGTAGGTGTTCTCCGCTGGCGAGAGCAATACCCTGCGGGGCGACCAGCAGTGCGACTTCATTAAGTGGTTTAAGGCGGCTCTCATACATTCCAATTTGGGCATGTATATCGGCGACGAGGGCATCCGCTTGCTGTGCCGCTTCTGTGAGGCTCTCCAGTTGCTGGTTCAAATGTTCAATCTGGTCGAGTGCGGTAGCAGAGTCAGTCACATCACCTGAGGCTTTACTTTGCTCATAGGCACTCATCAGCAGCCCTTTAGCCGCCCGCACTGCACCAAAGTCATCAGTTCTCAGTTCGAGTCCTTCTCCCCGTTGCACGTTGGCATTGTCAACCAGATGGCCGATGTTGATTTGAGATTTACCGTACTCAGTCGCCAGTTTTCCGTGCTCTTTGCCCCGCGTATCATCAAATCTCAGTTTGTTATTAGCTGGCGTTCTCAGGACATTACGCTTGTTATTTTCCTGCGTGACCGGGTCGATGCGTGATGAGTTATGTTTGGCATGTGCAATATACGGGCGATTTGGGTTGCCACCTTCGAATCCAATGGCCACTTCTGCCCCTTCGATCAAGGGCATATCTAAACCATAGGTGTCACCTGCATACACTTTTGCCTGCCTAAGCCACAGACTTTCATATCCGGGAGTCCAGCTGTCGAGATCAAAATCGAATTTTGCCCTGTAACGTCCAAACTCATCCAAATGTGCATAGATGTCGTCTGCTTTAACGCTGGTTATGCGCCCTGCCACCGTTCCTTTAATCTCTGGTGACACTGGAACAACGGGTCTGAAACCAACAGTTTCACTGTAGGGAATGCCTTTAAACGTGACACTGTAATGTTTTTCTCTGGAAGCGCCGACGGTTATACCCGTGATCAATATTCCGTCAGAAAAGGCAGCGGGCATATTACCCGTCAGCTCCAGCATTTGCCCGGGAATAAGTCCCGCAGCGTTGGCATGGCCAGACAGAGCCATCTGCTGATTTAATCGTTGTTCATGCCCAAGCTTTGATATAAAACGTCCGCTATTTGTATCAGGATCCGACTGAGAACCTAATGAAGGGTAATTGAAGCCATAGTGATAGGCCTTTCCTTCCGTTGCTGACTGGATTCCCTTCAAGGACGCTTCTGCTAACAGAGGTGACCGGGCATCCCGATAGTTATAGGTCTTCACCTGTACTGAATCTGTTACAACACGGTGTTCACTGCAAAGATCCCAAACGGCTTCCACGCTGTTGTCAGAAAGCCCGCTCTGATTAACGACCGGTAGCCGGTGATTAAACTGATAATGTTGCTGGTCATCGCCGAATACAATTTGTTCACAGTCGAGCTCGGTATTCATCTCGAATCTAAACCATATCCCCACTTCTGCCAGCAACTGGAAGATATAATCGAGGTCGGGCTGATCCCACTGAATGAGCTGCTCATGCCGGGGATAAGCATTTTTCAGCGTAAAGCTGAATTTCCAACCTTCAAATCCATGTAAATCACGCAGGATCTTTTCTACCAGCTCAGGGATCGACACATTTTGATATACCGCACTTCGACGAGTATTCCTCAGCAGCGACAGCTCTGGCTCAAGGGTGACACGGTAATGCGTTTCGTCCCCAGATGTTGAAATTTGCTCAAAGCCGGTGATCATCCCGTAGACCGAACGCAGGACAACCGGGGCAGCAATGAGCGGAAGCGTGGGATCATTTAAGGTGAACGTTGCTCGTCTTAGAAGAATGCTTTCGGGTAGGATTTCTGACGTGCTGGTGAAATCGATACAGTATCGGTATGGCTGACTCAGCGCTTCGTCGCCGGTGAAGGATTCAACGTCGATGAGTGCGGCGTGGTCGTCAACAATGAGGTGATATCGGTTCAGGCTGGTGGTGATGAGTTGGGACGGTGACATATAGCGCTCTCCTGCGCAAAATTCACGAAATCAAATTAACCTAATCGTTTACTATGCTTTTCTGACCAACCTATCCGGCGTCCTTCAGGCTCAACGACTAAAGTGATCCGATTAAACCGGTGTATGTCCGCATATTGGCCATGAAACTGGCTAAGGAACTCACCGAAGAACCGGAAATCCCCCTCACCGGCGTAATGCGAGCTGTCTATCGTGATCTCGACATCAACGCCACGCAACAGTAACCCTTTTTCGAATCTCTCAATTCCATAATGGACGACCTTGGTAATGCCCTCGATTCTGCGTTTGTTCGTCGGATCGTCTGTCCAGTTATAGAGGGCCAGCGTATTTTTTAGTACTTCGGCATCTTCCATCATGCTGAGAAAATTTGACCCCATATGGCTCATAATTTTCCAATGGTATTGGTCGATATTAGGCGGGTAACACGCCAGCGTCGGCTTACTGAGGTTTAGTACTCTCAGGTTGGTGAATGACGCATCAGCATCCAGCGTATCGAGCAGAACGTCACTGAGGACCATGCGTGGCAGGTTGCCATTGGTACCGGTAAGATGAACCGTTAGGCTCTTCTTCGGCAACGTGCGTTCTTCTTCAAACGATGAGCCGCCCAGAATTAGCCATGTTTCCGATCGGCCAGAAGGGCCACGACGCACCCGGGTATGGAAATACCGTTCCGGGAACCGGTGATGCCTTGCTCCGCCCTGATGCTGAAACGAGCTGAAAGCCAGATATTCCTGCTGGTTTTCCCGTTTGGTTGAGCATACCCGGTCTACGCTGAATACCTCTACATGGCCATCGCTTTCATGCAGCGGTGTCGTCAGATACTCACTGTCTTGTGGATTAAGGCGAAGCGGTAAGGCATCCAGTGAGAACAAATTGATCACGGGCACGCAGTGGAGCCTGAAGTTCTCATGACTCACAGAGAAGTCTGGATTCCATTGACGGTTGAAGACAATTTCAATGTCGAATGACGTCATTCCCTCTGGAAAAATCACTTTTTCCAGCCCTTTTAGCGTGATGAACATAAATTTTTCACGAAAGGTAAAGTACTCGAACATCAAACGGTAACCCTGCATATCCGGACGCTCTTCATTGGGCATCAGCCGGTCAGTGTCTTCGAAACCGTTCAGGGCAAAATATCCGTCAAAGGGGTAACGCTCGGTATCACCTGAATAACGGATGTACGCAGTTTTTTGGTCGCAGTCTGTCAGTGATACATGAAGCTCAGAGGCTAAAGGGAGATCTGCGTTTAGATACACCGGGATGCGTGCGAGGTCAATTTCACTCCAGTTAGCCAAGTGGCTGCATTCAAAACGCAGTCTCAGGAATGTGAGGCCGCTATTTTCATAATGGATGCCAGCTTTTGTTATCGTCATCGGACGGAGGGTAAGATCCCGGGTTGTACGGTACCGGCATACGGTATTCCTGGGACCTAGTGGTCTCGAGGTCACTTCGAATTTTGCAGGGACTATTTCACAGACTTTTTGACTACGGACATTCTGGCTAAATTCCACAATGCAAAGAGACGGAATGAGCCGTAGATACTGGCTCCACAGCATGTTGACAAGCCCTTCCGTGAGTTCAGGGATATCGTCATCGAGCTTTTCTCTTAACCTGCCCATGAGAAAGGCGAATCCCTGAAAGACTTGTTCGACGGAGGGATCATAAGCACCCGGACTCATCATGCCCAATCTTGCTGCGGCCCCAGGGTTGGTCTGCATAAACTCTTTTGCCGCGTCACGCAGGTAGCGCATTTCTGCATCAAAATAACGCAGCGTTAAGTCTTCCATGGTATCCCTTACCCTTTTATTTGGTGTTGAAAATCCTGTCAGGCAGGTCAAAACCTTTTAATTTCAGAAGTACGAGTGGGCCTTCCCCCTCGGCCGTTCGTATTTGATACTTCAGCGGTGATCCGTCAGGTACAGTAAAGTCAATTTGGTAAAGCTGAGGCGCCAGTTGCGTGACCTTCGCCGTATCAAGTAATCGAATAAACGACATATTTCCGGCTGCCGAATAATATATTCGGGCTCCGGCTTTAATACTTGTCCAGACCAGCTCGCTGTAAGAGCCCCAGACATCGACGGGCCACGCAAAGTTTTGCCAGACTGGCATCTGGTTAAAATAAATCAGTGACTGACCGTCAATTTTCAGTTCGGTTTGAACCACATCACGCGAAGGTACCGGAAGCAGATCAAACTCAACCTGCTGGTCACCACGGCCGTATAACACCTGAGAGACATCATTCAGGCGATTGATAGCCGCAATGAACGCCGGATTAAACCTAATGCCCTTCACCGCACTGTCAGGCACCCATTTTCCGGCTTCTTTACGTAATACCCCTTGAAGGTTATCTGAGATAAACCTGTCTATCAGACCGGTATCAGGCCGGATAAACAGGCTCAGATCTGACAGGGATAAGTCCGTCTTGCCGGGAGCAAATGGGTAGACATCAGCGAAGCGGGTATGCCATTTCGCAGAGATCTCCGTTTGCCATTGCTTATTTATCTGAGTACCGGAAGGAGCAAGCACCTGCCGCCATGAAAGGTTCATTGGATTTAAAAACAGTGACTGGCTAAAGGGCCTCAGTGACTTCCCCAGACTCATCGTCAGTTGGTCGACAAAGGCCTTGCTGTCGGGTAAGTCAATTGCTGTCCCTCTTAGCACGGTGTTGCCCAGCCCTTGAGCCTGAACCCGGGGATCGGAAGACTGGCTAACCTGCTGGAGTTTCTGTTGTAACCGGCTGACCTGACTCAGGTAGGATTTGAAATTCCAGCCAGAGACCTCGTTTCCCACCACGTGTATTCCCATAAATCCAAGTGCCGGGCCAAATGACGTCAGCATCGGTTCGGGCAATTGCCATTTTGGCGCAAGTCGGGCTTTTCGGTACGAATTGGGGCCTTTGTAAACCAGATCTTCCTCTGTTTCAGCAATACGCGTTGCACCAGCCTGTAGCTGAACGCTCAGCTTATCCATGAGATTGTTCAGTGGTGATCTTCGGGCATCCGTCATGATACTCAGTTGCTTCAGCGTTGCGGCGAGTGCTGGCGCTTTATTCCAGCGCAGACTGTTTAAAAACAGGTTCCACTGAGCAGCAAAATCGCTGAAATACCGTTCTTTCAGTCTGGCGGTCACCGCCTCGGGGGAAAGTTCCCTGGTGACCGGGTGGACTCCATCACTCAATACCCAACCAATCTGCTCCGCTCGTTTTTGTCTCAGTTGCTCCAGCTCCGGCTCAATAGCGGATTCCCATGCCTCGCGGCTATAGGCTCCCGGGATGGTGCGTGAGGTGTTGAATAGCCCTTCGGCATCCTCAGAACCAGTGAGACTCGCCAGCGACAATTCTGCATACTGCCGGGATGCGTTGTGAATAAGCGACCGGTAAAGGCCCTCATCGCTATTTTGCCCGGCAAGCTGGCTTAACAGAACGGTGCGGACTTTTTGAACGAGAGCGGCATCTGATGATTCTGCCCAGTCAGGACGTAGTCTCAGCTGCTCCGCGTAGAACAGAGTTAATGATGTCGAAAGACTTTGCCACTCCTTCTCCGGCATTTCGCGGGATTTAAACAGATGCGCAATCATGACATCGGACAGGAATTTAGGATCTACATGGTCAGGCTGGCTGATCATCAGGTACGCCTTCAGTGCATCGTAGTTCTGCTGCCATGTAGCCGGAGATGCAGATTGCGTTGCGACGATTTGAAGTTGTTTAAGCAGCTCTTCTAAGACCCTTTCCATAATTAACGCGTGGTTAATACCGGTATAGTGCCTGAGAAGAGCAGGAAGCAGCACGTCATCAATATTCAGGCCAAAAGCCGAATACCAAGGTGCGGGCGCTGTCTTCGCTAACAGTAATGACGTCAGTTTCTGCTGAAGCGCATATTGGGCGAGCAGCCGGTCCTGCAATGTCCGGCCAGAATCGTTCGCTTTATCAAGGAGTGCGGCTGTACTCATGATTTCATGTCGGTTAACAGCAAATGTCGCGATCGCCCCTATGCTCCAGATGAGCATGACCACGAGCAAAAAGTTAGCGATCCATTTATTCCATTTAATCCCGTTTCGCTCACAGGGATTGGCCCGTATCTGCGCAAGCATTTCGGTCCAGCGGGCGTCAGGGATCCAACTGTGGGGGTAGGTTGCGGCGCGGTCTGTCGGTAAAGAAAACATCACGCCAGCCACCCTCACCGGTGCAACATAATGTCTCCTCTCCCCAAGCGCTTTAGACAGCGTCGTGGCCACTCCTGAATTAAGCCGGTGAGACAGTCGCAGTAAAAAGTCATGTTTGATATTTTCCTGAAGCTGCCTTATTCCCTGCTGTCGAAGGGGGGCAATAAGTTCGCCGAGCAAAGCGGCAATGCTGGTGGCCGTGGGTTTCTCCGGTAAGAAGCATCCGACGGATTGCAGCGGGCGCTCGCTCTGCCCCCAGCCGCTGGTTTGCATGTCCCAAAGATAAACGGGTAACTGCCAGCCGACTATTGCGTACAACCGGTGAAAATGGTTCATCGCACTGTCAACGGTGTCGGCTTTGGCAATGCTAGCGTCGTCGGTGACCCACACTACCGCATCGGCCGGACGGTACCTTCTCAGGTGGGGCAGCATTCTGACGTAGACTGACGTCGATATCTCATTCGTCGCGCCGATCCATAACAGCAGGTTTCCCGCTCCCTCGATCCACCGCTGGGCAATCAGGCTCGGGAAGAGCTTTTCTACATCCCGCTCTTCTCCGCAGACGAGGAGTATTCGCGTTCTTCTGCCCCACCGTGAACCTAAATGGCTCTTCAGTCTGTCCTGAAGATCGGTATAGGGGTTTGCCTCTTTGACGGCCTGAGCAATAAATTCGAGCTGCTGTGGGTCATTAGCGCCCCACTGCTTATGTATCGCATTTCTTCCGCTGATATTGAGCAAAAGCTCCGTCAATAAGCCAATGAACACCACGCCAAACAAGGTGCAGAGCGCAGCGAATTTTAGTGTACTAAAGGTGGTGACAGACCAGCCGAAAAATTGTGGAAGGGTATCGCCCAGAAGGGCGACGGCCGCACAGAGAAAAAGGGCAATCACAAGGCAAAGGAATAAGAGAGCACCGGCCATTTTTTTAACGCGCATCGACAGCCTCCGAGGCTTTAGGCGCGGTAACGGCACCGATCCAACTTGCTCCATTTCCGGTCCCCCACACATACAATTGGGGCTCGCCGGTCATCCCGGCTTTTTCCCGGGCCGCATCAATGGTTATCCATGGCGCTGCCTTACCCAGGTAACCAATGACGTTATCCAACAGCCAGCTCCCCTGGCCTTGTTTCAGCGTGAGTCCGAATTTTTCAATAATTTCGAGCCAGTTCTCATCGCTGCCCATATCTTCACCGCTGAGCCATGCATTTTCTATCGCATCCGGTTTTAGATTTGCCCACAGTAAACTTCTGTCAAAAGAGTTAACGGCACGGCCCTTATCACTCTTCTCAGGGCGATGCACATTGGCCAGCGCAGGCATGCCAGACTGTGCTTCTCCCCGGTTGCAAAATACCTGGGAGCATACGGCCTCGCCGGTGTTCTCTTGGGGATGGTCTGTGACCTGTGCAGCCACAATAACGAGGACCGACGGTGTCATTGGCGGCAGGTCTAACCATGCGTCGAGCGCAGAAATATCGGTATGGTGACTGAGGGAAATGGTGGTCAGCTTGCTGGAAGACATCATCGGTTCCCAAAGCGCTTGTAGTTCTTCCTGCGTGATCCCCGCATTGATTTGCAGGGAGACATGACAGATAAAATTGTCGGGGAAAGACGATATGACCGAGGCTAATTTACTGAAGACTTGTCTGAGTGCAACAGTTGCAATGGCCGCTGCATTTGCGCCTTTTTCTCCTGCCAACCGACTGTGGCGTATTACACCTTCTCCGGCTCTGGAATGAGATGATTCGAGTACGCTGTTGTTTGCTAATGCCGCCTTAGCAAGTGACTGACGTTTTGGCGTGAGCGCCGTCGTCGTATCGCAATACACTAACCTTGCATAGCGCTGACCACGCAGCGTTTCATGCTCAACTATGTTCTCGCGCTCTGCGTCCCACGCGGATACCCAGACTTGTTTCGTCTTGTAAATCAGGCGGCGAAAGCTAAACAGAAACAGCCAAAGAGAAAACGGCAGGACGAGAAAATAAAACCAGAATGTGGAACCTGCCCGGCTTGAACGCCAAAACCACAACGTTAAGAATCCCCCGGCGACCATGAAAACCACCAGTGCGATCAGCCACCGTAAATTTCGGGGCCGGTTTGCTTTGGTTGCTTTTTGAGGAATAGCATCAAGATTAACGGGCATACTTTAGTCTACCGAAGCGTCAGGCATGGAGGTAATTAGCGTGCAACCGCAGGCACATTTGTCCCCATGAAACGCGACCATGCAGCCATCAGCGTCAAGATAGTTGGGGTTACCGGAAATAATGGTTGTGGGGCCATGACCTTCGAGTGGGCATGAGACTTTGTCACCCACACGGGCCACAGCGATACCGTTGATGATAATGACCTTCGACCCCTGCTGGACGATGCCACCGTGCGTTGTCTTGTCACCTACGCGGATAAACCCGGGCATAAAATCCTCTTTTAAAACGAATATGTATGAATGGTGATTAACGCACTTTAGTCAGCACGTTATTCTCAAACACCCATTTTTCTCCGGGTATTTTTTTGGATGTTCCTTCAACCTTAATGGAGGGAATGAAAATGCTTAATTTTTTAGGTTCAGTAATAACAGTCGGATAGTGACCACCACAAAAATCTATAGTTTTTTGTGATTTTAATAGGCCATCATCATTTTGAGAAATAACGTGGATAGGGCCTCCATCGCATGCATTACCCATCGGGTTGTCAATAAATATATAAACATACTCGTTAGACTCATAAAGATATGAAGATGTTATTAATGAAGGGGCGTTAAAACCGTTGCATTCATATTTTGTAGCCATTGCCCCATTGATTTGTATTTCACAAGTTCCTTTTTCAGATTTTGTTATAATTTGTTGAGATTGATTTGCAAAAGCATATGCGTTTGAAAGTATTAAAAATAAAAAAGTGAATAATAATGTAGCGGTTTTGATTCTTCCGTTTATAGAATGAGTTTTATTAGCCTTCATATGCAAACCCTTTTTTGTAAAAATCTTCTATGTTCATGATGATTTCTTTTTTAGTGATTTTCCCGTCATTATTTCTATCGTGGAATAAATTAACTTCATATGCATTCTGTCCCTTTGAGTACACAACATCATCATCTTTTAGTAGCATGGCAGAAGGTGTGAATATTGAAAGGTAGACGTCACCTAATGACCATTCACTAGTTGGATAATTAAAATTATTCGCCTGAGTTACGAAGTATTTCTTTACATAGTCCATTTGCTCAACATGAGTCATTGCTACGAGTTTGCTGGTACTTGTGCCTAAATCTTTCGCTGTATTAGCCATGAATTGAATTAAACCTGTAGCACTCGATTTTGGATTTTTAGTTGATGTGTTAAATTTCGTCCCGGTTTCAAGCGCTATACATGCCATAATATAATTAGGGTCAATAGATAATTCCGTACCTACGTCTATTAATTTTTGTTTAAAGTCTGCGGCGATCGCATTTCCAAACTTTTCTGAAACCAATTTAATCCAAATAAGTTTATTATTTTCTTTGAAGGCCTCTAAAAATGCGAAAGGATGCATATGCCAAACACCATTACTTCCATTTACACCCTTTACTTCGGCCATCCATGAAAGACTATCGATGAGGCTTTTATTCAATGTTGCATGTTGTGGATCGAAATCAGTCATATCCTTTAAAGGTTTGTTCCATATTGCTGAACCGCTTTTGTAAAACCACTCTGAAGGATGTTTTACGATTAACATATTCAGTTGCG